>NZ_RZTO01000268.1:0-7260 GCF_003997225.1 Mesorhizobium sp. M2C.T.Ca.TU.002.02.1.1 | reverse complement strand
GTCAAGGACCGGCCCATCGGCGACGACAATGCGAACGGCGTGCTGATGAAGCTGAACAAGTTCCGTCACTTCTACATGCCGCCCGACAAGCTGTCTTTCGCCGACAAGCGCCCGATGGTGGTCTGGCGCGGCCATCTCAACAATCCTCTCCGCACCCGCTTCGTGGAAAAGGCCGCCGAACTGCCGATTTGCGATGCGGGTTCCCACAGAGCCGACGCGCCGGATGGATACCGCAAGCCGTTCCTGAACATCGAGCAGCAGCGACAGTATCGCTACATCGTCTCGCTCGAAGGCAACGACGTGGCGACAAACCTGAAATGGATCATGAGCTCCAATTCGCTCTGCCTGATGCCGGAGCCAACCTACGAAACCTGGTTTGCGGAAGCCCAGGTCGAGCCCAACGTCCACTATGTGCCGCTGCGGCAGGATTTCTCCGACCTGGTCGACAAGGTGGCCTATTTCGAAAAACATCCCGCCGAGGCGGGGCGCATAACCGCCGCCGCCAACGCCTATTGCCGTAAATTCGGCAATGAGCAGGACGAGCAGGCGATCTCGCTGCTCGTCCTCTACAAATATTTTGTCCTCAGCGGCCAGATAAAGCCAGACGCGGAAGTCTGGCGCTACATCGCCGGCTGACCAGGGGTCAGATAGCGCTGCGGTCGAGCACCTTGTCGGCCGGTCCGAAACGGTCCCTGGCGGTGAACTGCTGGTGCCAGTAGGGATAAAGCACCGGCGGCCGGCTGACGGCGTCGAGGCGCCGCCGTTCTTCTTCGCTGAGTGACAGGCTTGCCGCGGCCAGATTGTCCTTGAGCTGCGCCTCGTTGCGGGCGCCGATCACCAGCGAGCTTACGGCGGGGCGGCCGAGCAGCCAGGCGAGCGCCACCTGGGCGCCTGAGACGCCTCGCGCCTTGCCGATCTCGTTGAGCACGTCGACGATGCGCCACAGACGGTCCTCGTCGCTGATCGGCGGCTCCTTCCAGCCGCCAAGCTGGCGCGCGGTCGGGCTGTCGCGATGGTATTTGCCGGAGAGCAGGCCGCCTGCCAGCGGGCTCCAGACCAGCACGCCCAGGCCTTGGTCGACCGAGATCGGCAGCAATTCGTATTCGGCCTCGCGCGCTTCCAGCGTGTAGTGGATCTGCTGGGTGACGAAACGGGCCTGATGGCGGCTGTCGCTGACGGCAAGCGCCTTCATCACCTGCCAGCCCGACCAGTTGGAGCAGCCGATGTAGCGGATCTTGCCCTGGTTGACCAAGGTGTCGAGCGCAGCGATCGTCTCTTCAACCGGCGTGAGGCCATCCCATTGATGGACGAAATAGATGTCGATGACGTCGGTCTTGAGCCGCTTCAGGCTCTTTTCGCATTCGCGGATCAGATGGTGCCGCGACAGGCCTTCGTCGTTGGGGCCGCTGCCGATGCGCATGCGCGCCTTGGACGCGATCAGCACGTCGTTCTTGTGCTTGCCGCCAAGCGCCTCGCCGATGATCTCTTCCGACAATCCGTTGGAATAGACGTTTGCCGTGTCGATGAGGTTGATGCCGGCATCGATGCAGGTGTCGATGATGCGCTTGGCTTCCGCGAGGTCGGAATTGCCGACGGCGGCGAACGGACCGGCGCCGCCGAAGGTCATGGTGCCAAGCGTCAATGTCGAGACTTTCAAGCCGGATCGGCCGAGCGTGCGGTATTCCATGTCGGTCCTCGCGATTTTGTTTGAAGAGGCGTCGTGGCCGGCGCCGCAAAAGAGGCAACGGGATTTGTAGGACAATTCCGGCGGCTTGTCGCCCCGCTGTCGATACGGGTCGATCACATATCTTCGAGGTCCGCGGCAGGCGATTGCAATAAAACCGTCATTGCGCCTCTGTATCCCAGTCGGCTCAAGGAATGTCCGTCCGGAGCCGGCGCGGATTTCCGAAGCGATGATGGCTGACAGGCAGACGGAGCTGCGCGATGAACGAATTGAAACCGAATTCCGGGGCGAAGGACTGGCTCGAAGCCGAACTCGAGGACACGCTCGACGAAGACTATGAGCTGGAGCTTTCCGAACCGGCGCTCTCGCTCGAGATCGCCAAGATCTACAAGAAGTCGCATCCGCCTTCCATCGAGCGAATGACCTATTTTCGCGAGCTGCTCAGGCTGCAATCCGAACTGATCAAGCTGCAGTCATGGGTCGCCTATCACAAGAAGAAGCTGGTGGTGGTCTTCGAGGGCCGCGACTCCGCCGGCAAGGGCGGCGTCATCAAGCGCATCACGCAGCGGCTCAACCCGCGCATCGCCCGCGTCGTCGCGTTGCCGGCGCCGACCGAGCGCGAGAAATCGCAATGGTATTTCCAGCGCTATGTGCCGCATCTGCCTGCCGGCGGCGAGATCGTGCTGTTCGACCGCTCCTGGTACAACCGTTCCGGCGTCGAGCGGGTGATGGGCTTTGCCTCACCGGATCAGGTCGAGGAATTTTTCCACGACGTGCCGGAATTCGAGCGCATGCTGGTCCGTTCCGGAATCACGCTGGTGAAATACTGGTTCTCGATCACCGACGAGGAGCAGCAGATGCGCTTCCTGATGCGCATCCACGATCCGATGAAGCAGTGGAAGCTGTCGCCCATGGACCTGCAGTCGCGCGTGCGCTGGGAGCAGTACACCAAGGCCAAGGAGGAGACCTTCGCCCGCACCAACATTCCGGAAGCGCCCTGGTTCATCGTCGAGGGCAACGACAAGAAGCGCGCGCGGCTGAACTGCATCGACCATCTGTTGCGGCAGATGCCGTATGAGGAGGTTCCGCACGAGGAGATCTCGCTGCCCGAGCGTGTCTTCAACCCGTCCTACGAACGCCAGGTCCTGCCGCGCGAGCTCTACGTGCCGGAGAAGTATTGAGCACCATCTTTCCTTCTCCCCGTCCCACGGGGAGAAGGTGCCCGAAGGGCGGATGAGGGGCGGCGCCGATGCGGGCAGTTGCGCACCAGTTTGCCGTTTGTGGCTCGCTGCCAACTTCCAACCGGCAGTGCTGCCCCTCATTGCTCTGCCGAGCATTTCTCCCCGGATGGTGACGGGGAGAAAAAGCTGTAATTACGCCCGCCCGATCATCACATGCGTCGCATCGACCGTCGCCACTTGCCCGGTACAGCGATAGCCGAGCTTCACCATGTCGAGCCCAGCGAACAGATGCTCGCCCGAGCCAAGCAGGACGGGTGAGATCGCCAGATGCATCTCGTCGATCAGCCTTTCCCCGAGATACTGCCGTACAGTCGAAACGCCGCCGCCGACGCGCACATCCTTGCCGTCGGCCGCCGCCTTGGCCTGCTCGAGCGCCGAGTGGATGCCGTCGGTGACGAAGTGGAAGGTCGTGCCGCCTTCCATCTCGATCGGCGCGCGCTTGTGATGCGTCAGAATAAAGGTCGGCACGTGATAGGGCGGGTTGGCGCCCCACCAGCCTTTCCAATCGTCGTCCGGCCATTCGCCGCGGCTCGGCGCGAACATGTTGCGGCCGAGGATCCAGGCGCCGACATTCTCGAAGCTGCGCACCGCAAACTCGTCATCGGTATCCGTCGTCCCGCCCTCCTTGCCGATCATCTGGTGGAACGAGCGGGTTTTGATCATCCATTTGTGCAGATTTTCGCCACCCACGCCGAGTGGGTTGGCGAGGCTCTGGTCGGGACCGGCGCCGTAGCCATCGAGCGAGAGCGTAAAACAATTGACACGGAGCTTGGACACGTTTTCCTCCTGAGCAGTTGTGATGTGCAAGCGGAATAGCTTAACTGATTGCATTTTGTAATCAGTATTCTGCAGGGTGAACAAAATCCACCGGGCAGAATGGCCGGCCGGTCATCCAGCAAAGGCATCAGATCAGTCGGGAGGGAGCTTATCCCCTCAGCATCTGCGCCACTACCGGCGCGAAATAGGTCAGCACGCCGTCGCAGCCCGCCCGCTTCAGCGAAAGCAGCGATTCCAGCATCGCCTTTTCGCCGTCGATCCAGCCATTGGCGGCGGCTGCCTTGATCATCGAATATTCGCCCGACACCTGGTAGGCGAAGGTCGGCATCTGCAGCTCGTCTTTCAGCCTGCGGATGATGTCGAGATAGGGCAGGCCGGGCTTGACCATCAGCATGTCGGCGCCCTCGGCGAGGTCCTGCTCGGCCTCGCGCACCGCCTCGTCGGAATTGGCGTGGTCGATGTAATAGGTCTTCTTG
Source organism: Mesorhizobium sp. M2C.T.Ca.TU.002.02.1.1 (assembly GCF_003997225.1). Taxonomy (NCBI): domain Bacteria; kingdom Pseudomonadati; phylum Pseudomonadota; class Alphaproteobacteria; order Hyphomicrobiales; family Phyllobacteriaceae; genus Mesorhizobium; species Mesorhizobium sp. M2C.T.Ca.TU.002.02.1.1. Next base: position 3,082 of record NZ_RZTO01000268.1, on the reverse strand, counting down.
TCACCCTTGAGCAGGCCGGCGGTGCCGACTGCCTCGCGGTAGGGGCCGTAGAAGGCCGAAGCGAACTTCGTCGCATAGGACATGATCGCCACATCCTGGAAGCCGTTGGCGTCGAGCGCGTCGCGGATCGCGCCGATGCGGCCGTCCATCATGTCGGACGGCGCGATGATATCGGCGCCGGCGGCGGCCTGGATGACGGCCGCCGCGGCGACCTGCTCCACAGTCTCGTCATTGACGATGATGCCGTCGCGCAGGATGCCGTCATGGCCGTGGCTGGTGAATGGGTCGAGCGCTGCATCGGTGATGATGCCGATCTCCGGCACCGCGTCCTTGATGGCGCGCGTGGCGCGGTTGATGACGTTGTCCGGGTCGAGGATGTGCGAGCCGGTCTGGTCGCGTAGCGCAAGCTCGACATTGGGGAAGGTGGCGATGGCCGGAATGCCGAGCTTGGCGGCGCGCTCGGCCTCCTTCACCGCGAGGTCGACGGACAGGCGATAGACGTCCGGCATGGCGGCGATCGGCTCGCGCGTGTTCTTGCCGTCGACGACGAAGATCGGCCAGATCAGGTCGTTCACCGAAAGCTGGTTCTCCTGCACCAGCCGGCGCGACCAGTCGGCCTTGCGCATGCGCCTGAGCCGCCGGCTGCCGGTGATCTCGTCGACGCTGCGCGCGCCGGCAGGTTTTGCGGGGGTGAATTTGTTCATGGCCGAAACTCTCTTTTGCGCCGGCTTTTACCACGCGTGTCCGCCGCTGACCAATGCGACACGATTGTGCCAGCCGGAGCCTAATTCCTCGCCCCCGCTAAAAGCGGGGGAGAGGCGTCCGCGAAGCGGACGGAGAGGGGGCCTTCGTAGGGCGGAAGTCTTCCAATACGAGGCGCTTTTGCCGACGGAAACGGCGCTCCCCTCTCCGTCTCGGCTTCGCCGAGCCGCCTCTCCCCACTTCGTGGGGCGAGGAAACGCTCTCACGGCTGTCCGTTCCCCGAAAGGATTTGCGCCGCGCCCCTGACGGCCACCCGGAACGCCTCGTCGAAGCTCACGCCGCGCACCTGCCAGCGATAGGTCTTGCCGTGATCGGCCAGCCGCCAGTCGGCGATCCAGCCCAGGTCCTTGTCGCTCCACACGATGCTGCCGGCGAGTGCCCGGGCCGCTCCAGCTCTTTTCGCGAGCTTGTCGAGCCTTGCCGTATCGGCTCCGGAAAGCACCTTGCCACTCAGGCCGCCAAGCTGCCCGGCCTTTGGAAAGGTGACGCGCATCAGCAATGGAAAGGTAGCATTGGAAAAGGATTCGCGCATCGTTTTGCCCTGATCCTCATCTGCCGTCAGCACGAAATGCCGCGAGCCTTGCTCGACGGTCATGAAGACGGCGATCGGCGGCCGCTCGCCGGGCCATGGCCTGGCGCCGAGCTGCGCCAAGAGCTTGTCGACGACGGCCGGCTTGTAGATGCAGGTCAGGTCGTGCGGCCTGTCATGCGTGCCTTGCTCGTCATGGATCGGGATGCCTTCGAGCCGGTCGTGATAGCGGAAGGACTGGACGAAGTCGGCCGCCTTGTCGCGCAGCGCCAGCATCTCCGGTTTCTGCGTCAGGCGCTGGTCGCCCGAGACCTTCACCAGCACCTTGTCGAGGCAATCCTTGAAGCCGATCTGCCGGTTCACGTCTCCGGTGCCGGTGACGATCGTTTGCGATTGATATAGCTCGTTCGCCGCGGCCTCGGCAGGGTAAGACATCCGCAGGATTGCGATCAGGCCGATCGTTGCAGCCGCGAGGCGCGAAAATCCCGGCATCTCTTGTCGTCCGGTTCAAGATGGCCATTTTCTAGCACCGGGGGCGTGCGGCGGCCAAGGCGGATTGCCGGCTAACTGAAGGAGCGAGGCATGGGCTTCATTTGGTTCATCTATGCCGCCTGGCTGCTCCTCGTTATCTATCTGACCGTTCGGTCGATTGGCGTGAAACGCGACACGGAGCCGCATCTGCTGCAGAGCTTCGGCTTGATGTTTGCGATGATCGCCGCCTTTCTGCTGCCGCGCTTGCCCTTGTTTGCTTTCGTCAACTTCGCTCCCGTCAACGCGGTCCTGAGCGGCATCGGTGCTGTTTTGACGGTTGCAGGCATGCTCCTTTTGGTGCGGGCACGGCAAACTCTCGGCCGCAATTGGAGCCAGACCGTTTCCGTCAAGCAGGAACCCGAACTGGTGACATCCGGCCCGTACCGTCGGTTGCGCCACCCCATGTACACGGGTGGCCTGCTCGCATGCATCGGCTCAGCGATCGTGGTGGGTGGGCCTTTCGTCTTTCTGCTCGTCCTGCTGGGGGCGATTTTCATCTGGCGCGTGGGCGCCGAGGACCGGCTTCTGGCGCGGCAGTTTCCCGATGAGTTCCCTGCCTATGCGCGCCGCACGAACGCGCTTGTTCCTTTCGTCTGGTAGTTGCTCGCCGTACCGGATCGATGGTCGAGAGCACTCGACAATTGACGTTCGTTCGGTCGCCGCTTAGCACTTCTCCTCCCGTAGGCACGGGGGAGGATTCTCTTTATGGATTTTGGCGGAGGCGACGAGATCCGCTTCGAGCGGCTGGGTAGAGCGGGCGTGGTCACGTTGACCCGGCCGAAGGCGCTCAACGCCGTCACGCACAACATGGTCAAGGCGCTCGGCAAGGCGCTGGGCGCCTGGGAGCAGGATCCGGGCGTAGGCGTCGTCGTCGTCAAGGCCGAGGGCAGGGCGTTTTCCGCCGGCGGCGATATCCTGCACATCTATGAGGCCGGACGCGCCGGTAAGCCGCCCGTCGACTTCTTCGCCGACGAATACCGGCTCAACGCCCGCATCGCCCGCTTCAAGAAACCCTATGTCGCGCTGGTCGACGGCATCGTCATGGGCGGCGGCGTCGGCATCTCCTTCCATGGCTCGCATCGTGTGCTGACCGAGAACGCGCAGTTCGCCATGCCGGAGGTCGGCATCGGCTTCTTCCCCGATGTCGGCGCCAGCCACTTGCTGCCGGATCTGGGCGGCGCTTTCGGCATGTATCTCGGGCTGACGGGAAATCGCATCCGCTATGGCGACGCGCTTTGGTCGGGGTTGGCCACCCACACC
>NZ_RZTO01000267.1:0-7283 GCF_003997225.1 Mesorhizobium sp. M2C.T.Ca.TU.002.02.1.1 | reverse complement strand
GTGCTGGTGGCGGGCGCCGCCGTCTTCAAGGGCGGCAGCGTCGAAGCCTATAGGGCGAACATCGAAGCAATTCGCACCGCTGCCGACAAGACCGCCAGTTGAACGCGCGGCCGTCCGATCTCTCGCGGAAGTTGCATGACCCCCGACGGAGATTGAACCACTGTTCAATATGTGAAGCAGTGCAGGAATATCAGCTTTTTGTCGAAATTCTACTTTGTTCGATAAATAAACAGCCCATCTTGTCTTAAAGTCGAATATCGCAATCTTCCGCTTGAGGCGCCGTTGCCCGGCTGTATGATACATGTACGGGAATTGCTTCGCCGAGGGGCCCTGGCACAACAGGGGCAAGCGACAGGAGTTCGATTGACAAACGGAAACACCGAGCCGGGCGAAAGCAAGGGCGGCAAAAGCACGCTTGCCAGCTCGGTCTACCAGCAACTGCGCGACGACCTGCTGCGCGGCGCCCTGGAGTCCGAAACGAAGCTGCGTGTCGAATGGGTCGTTTCCCGCTATGGCGCCGGCGCCTCGCCCGTGCGCGAGGCGCTCAACCGCCTGGCCGCCGAGGGCCTGCTCGGCCGTCATGACCAGCGCGGCTTCTTCCTGATGCCGGTCAGTGCCGTGGAACTGGAGGAATTGACGCGCACGCGCTGCTGGCTGGAGGAGCGGGCGCTGCGCGAATCCATTGCGCACCGCACCGCCGAATGGGAAGAGCAGCTGGTGCTGGCGCTGCATCGCCTTGCGCGCGCCGAGCGCCGCCTGCCGGATGACCCGACCACCAACAATCCGGAGTGGGAAAAGCTGCACCGCGCCTTTCATCGCGCGCTGATCGCGGCATGCCGGTCGCACTGGCTGATCGGCTTCTGCGACCAGCTTTCCGACCAAGCCTCGCGCTATCGCCTGATCTCGCAAAGCGCGCCGGGGATGGGGCGTGACGATCTCGGCGAGCACCGCATCATTGCCGAGCGCACGCTGGACGGCGACGCCGACGGCGCGGTCGAGGCGCTTCTCAACCATTACCGCCTCACCGCGGCGATGTGCATGGAACGCTTCGCCCAGGGCTATGACCCGAGGGCCGGCAAGTCCAAACGCGGCCGCAAATAGCGGACGCAAAAGCGCTGCGCAGTTTTGCTGAAATCTGATATGCGCTCGGCCGAGCACGGCGCTGTGCCGCCGGTGCGCCCTGAGGACGTTTCATGACCAATCATCTCTTCAGCGCTTTCCGTTCCCGCATGCCGGCACCCGGCCGGCTGCTGATGGAGACGGATGACGGTCGTTCGATCACCTATGGCGACATGCTGGCAAAGTCCGCGCAGCTGGCGCATGCGCTGGCGCAGGCGGGCGTCGAGCCCGGCGACCGCGTCGCGGTCCAGGTCGAGAAGAGCCCCGAGGCGGCGCTGCTCTATCTCGCCTCGTTGCGCGCCGGCGCGGTCTTCCTGCCGCTCAACACCGCTTACACGCTGCCCGAGCTCGACTATTTCTTCCGCGACGCCGAGCCTAAGCTGATCGTGTGCGATCCGGACCGTCTTTCCGGCGTCGAACCGCTTGCCGCGGCGGTCGGCGCGACGGTGCTGACGCTCGGCCGCGACGGGCAGGGAACGCTGGCCAGCCAGGCCTCGCGGCAGGCGACGGATTTCAGCGACGTCGCGCGCGGGCCGGACGATCTTGCCGCGATCCTCTACACCTCCGGCACCACCGGCCGTTCCAAGGGCGCGATGCTCAGCCACGAGAACCTTGCGTCCAATGCCCGCGTGCTGGTCGAGCAATGGCGCTTCGGCGCCGACGACGTGCTGATCCACGCGCTGCCGATCTTCCACACGCACGGCCTGTTCGTCGCCACCAACGTCATCCTGATGGCCGGTGCGACAATGTTCTTCGAGCAGAAATTCGATCCGGCGCGCATCCTGTCGCTGATGCCGCGCGCGACGGCCTTGATGGGCGTGCCGACCTTCTATGTGCGGCTGCTGCAGCAGGAGGGGCTGAACCAGGATGTGGCCAAGGGCATGCGCGTGTTCATCTCCGGCTCCGCGCCGCTGCTCGCCGAGACGCACAAGGCCTGGCGCGAGCGCACCGGCCACGCCATCCTCGAGCGCTACGGCATGACCGAGACCAACATGAACACGTCCAACCCCTATGACGGCGAGCGGCGCGCCGGCACGGTCGGCTTTCCCCTGCCCGGCGTTTCGCTGCGTATCGCCGATCCCGAGACGGCCAAGCCGCTGGCCCAGGGCGAGATAGGCATGATCGAGGTGAAGGGACCGAACGTCTTTGCCGGCTATTGGCGCATGCCCGAGAAGACCAAAGCCGAATTCCGCGGCGACGGCTTCTTCATCACCGGCGACCTCGGCCTGATCGACGCCGACGGCTATGTCCACATCGTCGGGCGCGGCAAGGACCTCATCATCTCGGGCGGCTACAATGTCTATCCGAAGGAGATCGAGAGCGAGATCGACGCGCTTGACGGTGTGGCCGAAAGCGCGGTGATCGGCGTCGCGCATCCGGATTTCGGCGAAGGCGTCACCGCGGTCGTGGTGCGCAAGCCAGGATCGGCGATCAGCGCCGCCGACATTGCCGCGGCAATCGCCGGACGGTTGGCGAAATACAAGCATCCGAAGCAGGTGGTCTTCGTCGAAGAATTGCCGCGCAACACGATGGGCAAGGTGCAGAAGAACGTGCTGCGCGAGACGTACAAGGATATGTACGCCGGCCAAGCCGGCTAATAATTATCGGCCGAAAGCCTTCGGCGATTGGCCGAAACGAACATCGTGTCGTCATCCTAGGGCTGAGCAAGGAGCGAAGCGACGCGCGCAGACCCTAGGATCCATGCCGTGACGCTAAGGTATTGCTAGCGTTGCAGAATTCCGCACCGTTGCGCTTTACGCCACGGTCACGGAATGGATCCTCGGGTCAAGCCCGAGGATGACGACGCGCGAGGGGGTTTCGGCCAATCGCGAACGTTTGGATTGGTTTCCTGATTGACGGTGGATCGAGTGCCTACGCCCCGAAAACCTTCTCGCCGCCGATCCAGACGGTCTTCACATCCAGCCCCTCCGACAGGCCGACAATGTCGGCCGCTGTCCCATTGGCGAAACGGCCGAGCCGATGCGCCTGGCCGATCGCCTCGGCCGGATAAAGCGAGGCCATGCGCAAGGCCTCGTCGAGATCCATCCCGACGACGCGGTGGACGTAGCGAATGGCGGAAATCATGTCGAGATCGGCGCCGGCCAGCGTGCCGTCGGCGAGCCTGAGACTCCCGTCCTTGCGGTAGATGGTGCGGCCGTTCAGCGTGAAGGACGTCATGTCCGTGCCGATCGTCGCCATGGCGTCGGTGACGAGCACGATCTTGCCCGGCCCCTGCTTGCCGCGCAGCGCAAGGGTCATCGTCGCCGGATGGACATGGATGCCGTCGGCGATGATCCCGGCATACAGACCGCCGGTGTCGATCGCCGCGCCGGCCAGGCCCGGCTCGCGGTTGCCGATCTGGCTCATCGCGTTGAACAGATGCGTGACCACCGTGGCGCCGGCTTCGGCGAAGGCGCTCGCCGTCGCGTAATCGGTGTCGCTGTGGCCGAGGCTGACGACGACGCCGGCCTTGGCCAGCGCGGTGACGCGATCCGGCTGCACCGATTCCGGCGCGATGGTGGCGAGCAGCACCGGCAGGTCCCGACGCGCGGCGATCAGCGCCGTCTGGTCGGCGTCGGTCATCGGCCGGATCAGCGCCGGGTCATGCGCGCCCTTGCGGGCCATGGAGAGATGCGGCCCTTCCAGGTGCAGGCCGAGGAAGCCCGGCACCTTTTCCCGCGCAGCCTCGGCGCCGGCGGCAACGGCCGCGGCGGTGATCGCCGGCGTGTCGGTGATCAGCGTCACCAGCAGCGCCGTGGTGCCGAAGGGCGCATGCGCCCGGCAGATGGTCTCGATCGAGGCGACATCGGGATGGTCGTTGAGCATGACGCCGCCGCCGCCATTGACCTGGATGTCGACGAAACCCGGCACAAGCAGCCCGCCGCCGGTCTCGACCGCCGGAACGCCGGACGGAATGGCGCCTGCGGGCAGGATCGCCTCGATCACGTCGTCCTTGACGACAAGGGCGGCATCGTCGTGCCAGTCGGCGCCGTCGAAGATGCGGGCGCCGGTGAGTGCGAAACGGTCGCTCATACGGTTTCCGTCACCTTGCGCAGGTTGCGCGGCGTATCGGGGTCAAGGCCGCGATGGCGCGCGAAGGCCTCGACGAAGCCGTAGAAGGACACGATCAGCGGCAGCGGATCGGTCAGCGGGTGGCCGGTGGCGACATGCGGGAGAAGCCTCGCGGCCTTCGCCTTGTCGGAGGTGATGAAGGCGGCGGCGCCCTTGGCCGTCAGGCCGTCGGCCGCCTCGGCGACCGAGGGTTCGGACGCGTCGCGCGCGGCGAGCGCCAGGACCGGGAAACCCGGCCCGACCAGCGCCAGCGGCCCATGCATGACCTCGGCGGCGCTGTAGGCCTCGGCATGCATGGCGCAGGTTTCCTTGAACTTCAGCGCCGCCTCGCTGGCGATAGCGAAGGACGGGCCACGGCCGAGGATGAACAGCGATTGCGGGTTCTCCAAAGCGCCGGCGAGCGCCATCCAGTCGCAGGCGATCGCCTTCTCGAAATGGCCGGGCAGGCCGGCGAGCGCCTTGAGCAGTGCCTGGTCGTCGGTGGCATGCGCCATCAGCGCAAGGCCGGCGACGGCCGAATTGACGAAGGTCTTGGTGGCCGCGACGGAGCGTTCCGGCCCGGCGAGGATATCGATGGCGTAATCGGAAGCCCGCGCGAGTGGCGAGTCGGCCGTGTTGGTGATGGCGACGGTGAGCGCGCCGCCGGCCCGCGCGGTTTCGGCCATGGCGACGATGTCCGGGCTCTTGCCCGACTGCGAGACCGCCAGGCAGGCCGAGCCGCGCAGCCTGAGCTTCGCGCCGTAGATCGAAGCGATCGACGGCCCGACCGAGGCGACCGCAAGGCCGGCCGTCAACTCGACGGCATATTTCATGAAGGTCGCGGCATGGTCGGACGATCCGCGCGCCACGGTGACGACGAATTGCGGGTCGCGCTCGCGCAGGCCGCGCCCTGCCTCGGCCAAGGCCGAGGCCGAGCCGTCGAGAAGGCGGGCGGCGGCCTCCGGGATCTCGTCGATCTCGCGCCGCATATGGGTGGTGGCGTTGGCGCTCATGGCCGAATCTCCTCTCCCGGCCCGGTCAGCCGGAGTTCCGCGACGAAATCATAGGCGTCGCCCCTGTAGACCGAGCGGGTGAACTCGATCACCTTGCCGCTCGCCAGATAGGAAATGCGCTCGATCTGCAGTCCGGCAACCCCCGGCGGCACTTCCAGCAGACGCGCATCGGCATCGCCGAGATTGGTGGCCGAGATGCGCTGCACGGCGCGCACCGGGCGATTGCCGGTCGTGCCAAGCGCCGCATAGAGCGAGGAGCCGATCGCTTCGGGATCCGGCAGGACGCTGGCCGACAGCGCCGCGCGCTCGATCGCCAGCGGCGTGTCGTTGGCGATGCGCAGGCGCGCGACGCGCGCCACCAGTTCGGTCGAGGACAGCCCAAGCACCATCATTTCGTCCGGCGACGGCGCATAGAGGCCGCGGTCGAGCCAGACGGAGCGCACGTTCATGCCGCGGCGCGCCATGTCCTCGGTGAAGGAGGTGAGCCGCGACAGGGACTGCTCGACGCGCTCCATGCGCGGCGCGACGAAAGTGCCCGAGCCGTGACGCTGGACGAGGATGCCGCCCTTGACCAGGTCCTGCACCGCCTTGCGCACGGTGACGCGCGAGATATCGGCCTTGCTGGCAATGTCGCGCTCGGAGGGCAGCGCGTCGCCGGGACCGATCAGGCCGCGATTGACCGCTTCCTCGATGCTGCGCCTGAGCTGCAGGTAAAGCGGCGCGCCGCTCTGCGACGACTCCCTCAGCATGGCGAAGATCTGGTCGGCGGCGCTCATCGCGACGCCTCCGGCAGCATGGCGAAGATCTGATCGGCGGCGCTCATCGCGACGCCTCCGAACCGCTGGCGAAGAGGCGCACGGCCATCTGCACGGCGCCGCCCAGCGCGTCGTCGAGTGGAGGTTTCAGCAGCGCCTGATAACGCGCCGACAGGCGCGGCGCGTAAAGCGGCGCCAGGCCGCCGAGCAGGCAAAGCGGAGCGTCGTCGGCAAGATCGAGCGCGCGGAGCGAAGCCTCGACATCGGCCACAGCCTTGTCGAGGATGAAGTTGGCGACGAGGTCGCCCTTTTCGGCATGTTCGAAGACTTTCGGCGCGAAGCCGCCGAAATCGCCCGGCTTGGCGTTGGTGGTGAATTCGACAACGTCTTCGGGATTGTTGCGGAAGACGGCGAGCATGGCGTCGGTCAAGGGCGAGCCCGGACGGATGCCGTCATAGGCGAGCAGCGTCTGCTCCAAGAGGTCGCGGCCGATGCGGGCGCCGCTGCCCTGGTCGCCGACCTGGAAACCCCAGCCGCCGATGGCGCGCGATTTTCCACCCTTGCGCGCCATGTAAGCGGTGCCGGTGCCGAGGATGGCCATGGCGCCGTCCCCCGAACCGACCGCGCCCTCGAGCGCGATTTCGGCATCGGTTTCGACGCGACTCCGGCTGAAGGGCAGGATCGCCTCGAGCTGTTGCCGGTAGGTGCCGACATTGGCGCCGGCGAGGCCGAGGATGGCAGGCGTCTGCGGGATCAGCTCCGGGTCATGGCCGGCGGCAAGGAAAGCCTGCCTGGCCGCCTCCACGATGTTGGCGCGGGCGCCGGTGAGGTCGGTGCGGATGTTGGCGGCGCCGCTCTTGGCGCGGCCGACGACCGAGCCGTCGACGGTCGCAAGGGCCGCCCTGCAGCTGGTGCCGCCGCCATCGATGCCAAGCACGAATTTCACGCGATTTTCTCCTCGGCCCGGATAATACCAATAAAATACCAATAGCCAAGAGTTAATTTCAGTTCAAAAAAGATTAAGCCGTATTTTATTGAAAATCCACGCTAATTTGCCGGCAAGCGAGGTCCGCAACCCAAAATTCGTTAATGCGTGTGGACAAGTGGTATTTTTTTGGTATTGTTCGCTCAGTTGGAGGAAAATGCATGGCCGAGACGCGCACGGAAGCGCTCCACCAGAATGCCGAGGGGCTGGATGTCCAGTCCCCGGACGCCATTCTGGCGTTCCTGGCCAATGCCCAGATCGAGGCCTCGAAGGCCGTGCACGGGGCCATCCCGGCGATCGCCGCCGCCGCCGAACTCATCGCGAAGCAGTTGAAAAGCGGCGGCAGGCTCGCCTATGCGG
>NZ_RZTO01000266.1:0-7290 GCF_003997225.1 Mesorhizobium sp. M2C.T.Ca.TU.002.02.1.1 | reverse complement strand
CGACAGCGCCGCTGCGATCTCGGCGCCGGCGGCTTCCGGAGATTCATCGAGTGTCTCCGGCGGGTCGATGACGAGAATGTCGGTCTTGTCGGCCTCGGCGATGAAGGGCAGCGCATCGAAAGCCGCGCGAGCCGCTTCCTTGCTGCCGTTCCAGGCAAGCAGCACACGCCGGAAGGTGGTGACCAGCGGCCCGCCGTGGGGCACGACCAGCACCGGCCGGCCGGCATCGTAGACCAGCGTGTCGACGTCGGCGCTCGGGTCGCCGCCGGTGTCGCGCTGCGCAGCGATGATCAGATCGGCGGCGCGCACGCTCGAGATGCCGGTCAGCGCGCTGTCGCCCGAGAAGCTTTCCAGGCTCCGCCACTCGAAGGACAGGCCGGATTCCTCGATCCGCTTCAGGAAATAGGCCTGCAACTTGTCGGCGCGTTCCTTGTTCATCTCGGCCGAGACCTGCAGGAATTCGGTATCCGGGAAGCCCGTGGCCGATGTGTAGGGCACGGGAAGCGCCTCGGCATGGATGCCGACGAGATGGCTCTCGAACCTCTCGGCAAGCGGAAGGGCGCAATCGAGAACGCGCTCGGCGTCCTGTTCGTTCTGCAAAATGGCAACGATTGTCTTGAAGCGCATGACCGGTCCCTCAATTGTTTGCGCTACGCGCGTGCGCAGCGAAGGAACGCCTCAGCGCGTTGACTGGTTCCAGCCGAACGGCGGTCAGTCTGCCTTGACGAAGCCCGCCACCATCGCCTCGACGTCCTTGCGCGCGGCCTCGAGCGCTTCCTCGCTGCGGGCTCGGACGACGAGCTCGGTCCAGAACTTGCCGTCGCCATATTTGGGGTAGGAGCCGATGATCGTGTCGGGATGCGCCTTCTGGATCTCGGCCAGCGGTCCGCCGATCAAGCCCTCGCCGAAGGGACAATGCACCGTGGCCGACAGCATCTTCGTGCCGGCCTTGAGCGTTGGCACGACATTGTCGAGCATGGCCTGGAAGATCGACGGCACGCCGGCCATGACATGGACATTGCCGATGCGAAAGCCCGGCGCGACGGAGACGGGATTGTCGATATGGTCGGCGCCGCGCGGCATGCGCGCCATGCGCTTGCGCGCTTCGGTGAATTCGATGCCGCGCCCGGCATAGCTTGCCTCGAGCAGCGCGTAGGCCTTGGCGTCGTATTCGCAGGGCACGCCGAAGGCCTTGGCGATCGAGTCGGCGGTGATGTCGTCATGCGTGGGGCCGATGCCGCCGGTGGTGAAGACGTAGGTATAACGGGCGCGCACGGCATTCACCGCCGCAACGATCTCGTCCTCCTCGTCGGGGACGATGCGCACTTCCTTCAGATCGATGCCGATCGCCGTCATGATGTCGGCGAGGTGGCCGATATTCTTGTCCTTGGTGCGGCCGGAGAGGATCTCGTCGCCGATGACGAGCATGGCGGCGGTGACGATTTCAGGCATGGCGGGGGTCCGGCGCAAAAGGTCGCCTGAGATAACGCGGCCGGCGGCCGGCCGCAATCGAAACCGGGAATGTGTCGGATGCGCGCTTGTGGCGGCGGCCGTTGCGGATATGGTGCGGTCGGTCGGGCCTGGGTGAAAACATGCCGATATCGATAGTCCTGTGGCTGCTTGCCGGCCTGCTTGCCGCCGTCGTCCTTGCCGTGCTCGCCTTGATGCTTGCGACCTGGCGGATCGCGGCAAAGGCCGAAGGACTGGTGCCGCCTTGCGGGAAATTCATCGAGATCGACGGCAACCGCATCCACTATGTGGAAGAGGGCGAAGGCAGACCTATCGTCTTCGTGCACGGGCTCGGCGCTCAGCTCCACCATTTCCGCCACACGATGTTCGGGCGTTTCGGTCCTGGTTACCGGCTGATCGCGCTCGACCGGCCGGGTTCCGGCTATTCGGTTCGGGCAAGGGGCGCGACCGGCCGATTGCCCGAACAGGCCGACATCGTGCGGCGCTTCATCGAGGAATTGCGCCTGGAGCGGCCACTCGTCGTCGGCCATTCGCTCGGCGGGGCCATCGCGCTTGCTCTGGCAACCGGGCACCCGACAGCGATTTCCGGCATTGCGCTGCTCTCGCCGCTGACGCATCTCGAAGCGAGGATACGCCAGCGGTTTGACCTGCTCTATGTTCCATCGCCGCTGCTGCGCCGTGTCCTGGCCTATACGGTGGCGATACCGCTCAGCCTTCGCTACGCGCGGCCGACGCTGAGGTTCATTTTCGCGCCGCAAGCGGTTCCCGCGGACTACATGGTCGCAGGCGGGGGATGGCTCGGCTTGCGTCCGTCCCACTATTTCGCCACATCCGCCGATGTCGTGGCCGTGGAACGGGACCTTGGCGAAATCGAACGGCGTTACCGCGACATAGCGATGCCGTCAGGCATCCTGTTCGGCACTAGCGATCAGGTGATCGGCGAGGCCGTTCATGGCGAACCGATGCTGGACAAGATCGCGGGCCTCGACTTCGAACGGGTCGAAGGTCTCGGCCACATGCCGCAATTTGTGGAACCTGAACGGGTCGTGGCCTTTATCCAACGTGTCGCCATGCGCGCCTTCGCTGTCGCGCACTGATTTCGGTCGGCGCCCCGCCCCGCCCACGGCCGTTCACGAAGCGTCACATAAAAGTGTCGGACATTCCGTCCCACCCGGAATTTCCGATGGAACCTTAGTAACCGCCGCAGGGTTTCGTTCGTATCGCTGTGGGGCCTCGGCCCCATGTATTTTGCGATCAAGAGAATGGAGAAATCCGATGCTTACAAGACTTATCGCAGCTTCGGCGCTGGTGCTGGCCATGGGTGGCGCGGCCATGGCGCAGTCATCCGATGACTGGTGGTGGTGGCACCGCGACCATCGTCCCGCGGCGAGCGAGCAGCAGGTAGATCCCTATACCACCGGCAGCATCAATGGCGACTCCGGGCTGACCACCTACGGCAATACCGGCGCTATCGGGCCGTGCGCGGACACCACGCCTGGTCCGGATGCCAACTCACAGCAGAACGTCAACGACCATTACTGCGGCAAATAGGGTCGCATAGTCGCCGGCGGCCGGTATGAAGCCTTGGGCTTAGCCGGTCGCGGAGGCAACCCCAATTCATAGTCCAGAGCGTTTCACTGTTTTAAGGAAACGGCGAAACGCCTGTCTCTTTGTTTTTGCGCTATTTCGGACGCAAGGCTGCGGCGCATGGAGCGAATCTGAAAGATCGCGACGCGCTTTAGAATTGCCTTAGTCGGATATTTCGGTCTGCGGGCGATCGCGGCCGTCGGCCAGTTCGTCGTGCCACTTTCCTTCGGCATCCTCATACTGGATGCCGTCCGTGGTGCCGGCGACCTGTTGCTCGGCCGAGGCGATTTCGGCGGCGCGCAGCGCTTCCTGGTGCGTGCGGAAAGTTTCAGAGAATGTCGAGCCGACCTTGTAGGCCCAGCCGCCATCATGCTCGACGATCTTGTAAGTCAGCTTCGCCATGGAATCCTCCGGTTAGGGAATCTGCTAGTGCGTTTCACCGTTTCATGGAAACGGTGAAACGCCCCGTCTCCTTGTTATACGCAATTCCGGACGGAAAACCGCTCACACTTTTCCTGGAATTGCTCAATGCAGCTTTGCGTCAGGTAGCCTGTCTTCGGGAACCAGCACTTCCGATTCCCTGGCCGCCTCGACGAGGGCGCGACGCGCGTCCGCGGTAGAACGATAACCTTCCAGCGCTTTGAGGCAAGTGTCGAGAGCATCACGATGGCGCTCGCCGCGATTGAGCGGCCAAACGGTCATCAGGCACTCGGCTGCCTCGCGGGTGCTCCGGATTTGGCGATATTTGCCGACATGGCCGAGCTCGACCACCACCGGCTTTTCAAAGGGCTTGTTGTCTATCATGGCCGCCAACGTAAAACGGCCAAATTGGTTGCAGTTGTGGCGAGGATCCTGCGCCCAAACGTCTCAGGCCCCTCGCTCACCCGGTTTTGTTTTGACGCAATTCCGGACGGAAAACCGTGTCACACTTTTCCTGGAATTGCTCTAACCGGCGGCCTTCATCCAATGCCGCATCGTCGTCACCGAACGCGCCAACTGGGGCGCCGGATGGATCTCCTCGCCGAAGGCAGCCGCCGCGCGCCAGCCCCAGCGCGGGTCGGCAAGGAATGCGCGCGCCAGCGCCACCATGTCGGCACGACCGTCGGCGACGATCGCCTCGGCCTGGCTCGGATCGTCGATCAGCCCCACGGCGCGCGTCGGAATGCCGGCGCCCTTGCGCACGGCTTCCGCCAGATGCACCTGGTAGCCAGGGCCCGGCGGCACCTGCTGCAGGGGCGAATTGCCGCCGCTCGAACAGCAGATATAGGCGACGCCCTCGGCCTTCAGCGCCTTGGCCACCTCGATCGCGTCCTCGACGTCGAAACCGCCGTCGACCCACTCCTTCACCGAAAGGCGCGCGCCCAGCATCATGGATGGAGCGGCCTTCCTCACCGCCCTGGCGATTTCGACCGCGAAGCGCATGCGGTTTTCCAGCGACCCGCCCCAGCGGTCGGTCCGCTGGTTGGAGAGCGGCGAGAGGAACTGGAAGATCAGATAGCCATGCGCGGCGTGCAGTTCGGCAAAGTCGAAGCCAGCGCGTTCGGCGCGCACTGCCGACTGCGCAAAACGCGCGATGAGCTCAAGAATCTCCTCATCCTCCAACGCGTGCGGCACATTCCAGCCCGTGTCATAGGCGATGGCCGAGGCAGAAACCGTCTGCCAGGGATCTTCGCCGGGCTCCAGCGGACCGCCGCCTTCCCAGGGTCTGCGGTTGGAGGCCTTGCGGCCGGCATGGGCAAGCTGGACGCCGAACTTAGTGCCGGGCGCGGCGACGCGCCTGGCGGCGTCGAGCGTGCGCTTGGCGGCCGCTTCGTTGTCGTCCGAATAGAGACCGAGGCAGCCATGCGAGATACGCCCGCGCCGCTCGACATCGGTCATCTCGACGGTGACCATGCCGGCGCCCGACATTGCCAGGTTCATCCAGTGATGGAGATGCCAATCGCTGGCCGAGCCGTCCTCGGCCGAATACTGGCACATGGGGGCGACCGCGATGCGATTGGGGAAGGTGAGGTCGCCGAGGGTGATCGGCTGGAAAAGCGATGACGTCATGAAGCGGGCTCCTGGGAAGATACCGCTATCTAGGCAGTCGCGGCGCGTCGCGCCAGACACGAGCCGGTGAAACTGCCGCTGGACCAGTCGGTTTCCAGGATTGCGCGGGTTATCGTTCGCCGCTAGAGCGGCTCCGCGTTTCGAAGGAAGCGGAGCCGCTCTATCTTCTTGTTAGACGCAATTTCGGACGGAAAACCGTTTCACACTTTTCCTGAATTTGCTCTATCCCTTTGCGGCCAATACGGAGGTCGTCATGGAAGATCGCATTCGCATCCGTTCGGAGGAGATCCTTTCGGACGATTGGGCGGTGCTGAAGAAGACGGTGCTCGACTATCGTCGCCGCGACGGGCGATGGGAGACACAGACCCGACAGACCTACGATCGCGGCGACGGCGCGGTGATCCTGCCCTTCGATCCGCGGCGCTCGACCGTGCTGCTCGTACGGCAGTTCCGTTTCCCGGCTTACGCCGTGGGCCATCGCCAGCCGCTGATCGAGGCCTGCGCCGGCTTGCTCGACGAGAACGAGCCCGAAACCGCCATCCGCAAGGAAGCGGAAGAGGAACTGGGCTACCGCCTGAAGGATGTCGAGCGGCTGTTCGCGCCGTTCATGAGCCCGGGCAGCGTAACGGAGCGGCTCTGGTTCTTCACCGCGCGCTATTCGCCAGCCGACCGCATTTCCGACGGCGGCGGCGCGCCGGAAGAGGGCGAGGACATCGAGGTCCTGGAAATGCCGCTTGACGAGGCGCTGGCCGGCATCGCCGACGGCCGCATCGTCGATGCCAAGACCATCATCCTGATCCAGCACCTGAAGCTCAACCCGATCACGGCTTGAGACAAGGAGGGCGTGGCTGCCCCCGGACAACAAAGTCGTTGCCTTTTCCCATGCGTCTGGTGCAATTGCTGGGCGATGGGTGGTGCGGGGCTTAAGAATCTGACCGGCAACGGGGCGAGGGCGGCTTTGGCCGTTTTCAACCTATGGTTGCTTATCCGATACAATCGCATGACCCGGTATTTCTACCGGCTGCACCGCCGCCTGCCGAATTTGTCGGCTCCCG
Source organism: Mesorhizobium sp. M2C.T.Ca.TU.002.02.1.1 (assembly GCF_003997225.1). NCBI lineage: Bacteria > Pseudomonadati > Pseudomonadota > Alphaproteobacteria > Hyphomicrobiales > Phyllobacteriaceae > Mesorhizobium > Mesorhizobium sp. M2C.T.Ca.TU.002.02.1.1. Next base: position 1,129 of record NZ_RZTO01000266.1, on the reverse strand, counting down.
TCTACTATACGGAGAAGGTGCACTGGCGAAAGATTTTCGACGACGACCCGCGTTTCGCCGTTCTGCTCGACAAGCTGAAATCGAAGGCCTTCGTGTCCGGGCGCGTGCCATGGCTAACCTTTCCGCCGGTCCTCTGGCAGGGTGCCGACGCGGCCCGGATACCGTTCGATGAACTCGGTGCCCCTTACATCGTCAAGTGCAACCACGGCAGCGGCATGAACGCCATCGTCGCCGACCCGAAGCGCGTGGACCGGGCCGGCGTGGTGGCGCAGATGTCGAAACATCTCGACAGGCGACATGGAAGGAACCTTGGCGAGAGATCGTATTGGCACATCGAGCCAACGGTCTTTGTCGAGCCGCTGATCGGCGCCGACGAAGGCTATATGCCGACCGACTACAAGTTCTGCGTGGCAGGCGGACGCGTTGTCTATGTCCTGGCCATAACGGGACGCGCCACGATCTTGCGGCGCGGCTTTTACGATCGCGATTGGCAACGCCTGGCAATCGCCGAGTCCGTGGACGATACCAGCCTGGACATCCCCCGGCCACCGAGCTTTTCGCGCATGGTAGAAGCGGTCGAGGCGCTGGGCGCCGATTTCGATCTGCTGCGCATCGATCTCTATGAAGAAAAGGGCGAGCCCGTCTTCGGGGAATTCACCGTCTATCCGCGCAGCGGCCTTTTCCGCTTCGATCCACCGTCATTCGATCTCGCCGTGAGCGAGAGATGGGACCTTGCCCAATCGGCCTATATGCGCGACCCGCCAAGCCGTTTTGCCCGATGCTACAAGGCGGTGCTGACAGCGGCGGGCTATTTCAAGCCCTGACGGCATTGCGCGGATGCGAAACGTTTCACCGATTCACCGAAACGGCGAGCCACTGCGTCTGGCCTGACCTTCGAAGCTCGAAGAGCGAAGGGTGGTGCGGACGACGGGAATCGAACCCGTACGATCAGAGATCGAGGGATTTTAAGTCCCTTGCGTCTACCAATTCCGCCACGTCCGCAGGCGTGCCCTTTTCAGATGCCTGATATGAGCCGTCAAGCGATGTTTCGGGCCGTCCGCAGTTTGCGCGGGCGGCTGTCGCATAGATTTAATATTAGTGATGTTTAAAATGCCAAGTTCTCCAAAGC
>NZ_RZTO01000265.1:0-7296 GCF_003997225.1 Mesorhizobium sp. M2C.T.Ca.TU.002.02.1.1 | reverse complement strand
GTTCATGGGTCTGATGACGATGGCCAAGGGCAAGTCGCGCATCACCGAGACGATCTTCGAGAACCGCTTCATGCATGTTCAGGAACTCGCGCGCCTCGGCGCCCACATCACGCTTTCCGGCCAGACGGCGATCGTCGACGGCGTCGCCAAGCTCAAGGGCGCTCCCGTGATGGCGACCGACCTGCGCGCCTCGGTGTCGCTTGTCATCGCCGGCCTTGCGGCCGAGGGCGAGACCACGGTCAACCGCGTCTACCATCTCGACCGCGGCTTCGAGCGGCTGGAAGAGAAGCTCTCCGGCTGCGGCGCGGTGATCGAGCGCATTTCGGGCTGAGTGATCGCAAGGCAAGCCTTGCGAATAAGAGCGGTCTTCCCCTGCTGGAGCCCAAAGGCTCAGGTCGGCGCAGCCCCTCATCCGCCCTTCAGGCACCTTCTCCCCGCAAACGGGGAGAAGGCCGTGACTGCAGACTTGGCGCCCTTCCTGCGCCGTTTGCGATTGGCGAAATCGCTCCTTCTCCCCGTCGCTATACGGGGAGAAGCGCCCGGCAGGGCGATGAGGGGCGGCGCAGACCTGACGTGATTGCCTTCTGCTGTGCCCGTGCCGAGGTTGCACGGACCGGAAAGACCGCATAACAGAGGCTGAAACCAACCTTCAGGTGCGCATTCCGCATGGCAGCTCTCAAGCTCATCGCGCTCGACGAACAGGATTTGAGCATCGTCTCGGCGCATGTCCAGGACGCCGTGATGAAGGTCTCCGACCTCGAATACCTGCCGGCGGCCAAGCGCTTCGTGCTGACCATGAACCGTTTCGTCTGGGAGGCGAAATCCGGTCTGTTCCGTCAGCACAATGAACGGCGGCAGAGCGTTCTGCATTTCGACCGCGTGCTCGGCGCCAAGACCAGCGGCATTGCGCGCGACAAGCCGGCCGAGGTGCTGTCGCTGCTGGCGGTCAGCTTCATCGCCATCAGCAAGCCGGCCGGCATCGTCGAATTGGTGTTTTCGGGCGGCGGCACCATCATGCTCGACGTCGAATGCGTCGAGGCCAGGCTTGCCGATGTCGGCGGCTCCTGGGAAGCCTCCTCGCGCCCCGTGCACAGAGGCTGAACGCAATGGCCATCACACTCCGTCAGCAGGACGCCGATTTCGAGCAGCGCTTTTCGGCCTTCCTCACCACCAAGCGCGAGGTGTCGGCCGATGTCGAGGCCGTGGTGCGCGACATCGTCGCGCGCGTGCGCGCCGAAGGCGACAAGGCGCTGATCGACTACACGCTGAAGTTCGACAAGGCCGATCTCGGCGCGCTCGGCATCGCCGTGTCGAAGAACGACATCGCCAAGGCCTATGAAACGGCCGATCCGGCGACCGTCGAGGCGCTCAAATTCGCGCGCGACCGTATCCGTTCGCATCATGAGCGGCAGAAGCCGAAGGACGACCGCTACACGGATGCCGCCGGCGTCGAGCTCGGCTCGCGCTGGACGGCGATCGAAGCCGTCGGCCTTTACGTGCCGGGCGGCACGGCGAGCTACCCGAGCTCGGTGCTGATGAACGCCGTGCCGGCCAAGGTCGCCGGCGTCGAGCGCATCGTCATCGTGGTGCCGGCCTCGGGCGGCGTCATCAATCCGCTGGTGCTGGTGGCCGCCGACCTTGCCGGCGTTTCGGAAATCTACCGCGTCGGCGGCGCGCAGGCCGTTGCGGCGCTTGCCTATGGCACCGAGACAATCAGGCCGGTCGCCAAGATCGTCGGGCCGGGCAATGCCTATGTCGCGGCGGCCAAGCGCCAGGTGTTCGGCACGGTCGGCATCGACATGATCGCCGGGCCGTCGGAAGTGCTGGTGGTGGCCGATGCCGACAACGATCCGGACTGGATCGCCGCCGACCTCTTGGCGCAGGCCGAGCACGACGTTTCGGCGCAGTCGATCCTGATCACCGACGACGCAGACTTTGGCAGGGCGGTCGAGCAGGCCGTCGAACGCCAGCTGAAAGTTCTGCCGCGCGGCGAGACGGCGGCCGCGAGCTGGCGCGATTTCGGCGCGGTCATCCTGGTGCCGACGCTCGAGGCCTCGCTGCCGCTGGTCGACAGAATCGCCGCAGAGCATGTCGAGCTCGCCTTCGACGATGCCGAGGCATTCCTTGCCAGGATGCGCAATGCAGGCGCCGTCTTTATCGGCAGGCACACCCCGGAAGTGATCGGCGACTATGTCGGCGGCTCCAACCACGTCCTGCCGACGGCACGCTCGGCGCGGTTTTCCTCCGGGCTGTCGGTGCTCGATTTCGTCAAGCGCAGCTCGATCCTGAAGCTCGGCCCGGAGCAGCTCAAGGCGCTGGCGCCCGCCGCGATCGCGCTCGCCAAGGCCGAAGGGCTCGACGCGCATGCCCGCTCCGTCGCGATCAGGTTGAACATGTAGCGATGTCCGGCCACAACCAAACCCGCGACAGGCTGATCGACGTCGAGCTCGACGAATCGATCGGACGTTCGACGCCCGACGTCGAGCACGAGCGGGCCGTGGCGATCTTCGACCTCATCGAGGAGAACAGTTTTCGGCCGGTCAATGATGACGGCGCGGGCCCTTACAGGCTCAAGCTTTCGCTGGCCGAGTCCCGCCTGGTCTTCGCCGTCAGCCGCGAGAACGGCGCCGAGGTGGTCACCCACATCCTGTCGCTGACGCCGCTGAGGCGTATCGTCAAGGACTATTACCTGATCTGCGAAAGCTATTACGAGGCCATCCGCTCCTCGACGCCGAGCCATATCGAGGCGATCGACATGGGCAGGCGCGGCCTGCACAATGAGGGCTCGCAAACCCTGATGGACCGGCTCGCCGGCAAGATCGAGATCGACTTCGACACGGCGCGACGGCTGTTCACGCTGGTCTGCGTGCTGCACTGGCGGGGCTAGATCAGGATGACGTTTCGTTGAATCGCCATCCTGATCTAACTCTTTGTTGGAGCATGATCTTTTCCGAAAACCGGTTCCCACTTTTCGGGATCATGCTCTTTTGTTGGAGCATGATCTTCTCCGGAAACCGGTTCCCCCTTTTTGCGTGCGCTGACCTCCGGTTCGGGATCATGCTCTAGTGCGAGCCGCCCTGCCTCACTCGATCCTGTTCCTGTGCGGCATGAACGCCGTGCGCTCGCCGATCGCCGAACAATTGGCGCGCCGCATGCTGCCCGCCACCACCTTCGTGGCTTCGGCCGGCGTGCGCGCCGGCGAGCGCGACCCGTTCGTCGATGCGGTGCTCGCCGAAGAAGGCCTTTCGCTTGGCGAGCGCCAGCCCAGGACGCTGGAGGATATGGAGGACGATTATTTCGACCTGATCGTGACGCTGGCGCCGGAGGCGCACCATGCGGCGCTCGAGCTCACCCGCTCGCTCGCCGTCGAGGTCGAATACTGGCCGATGCCCGACCCGACCGACACAGGCGGGACGCGCGAGCACATCATGGCCGCCTACCGCGACGTGCGCGAGCGGCTGAAGACGCGCATAAGCCGACGTTTTCTGCTTCCGAAGGCAGAAAACGCGTCGGATTAAGCATGTTCACAAGCGGACGATTATCATATAGGTTCCGCCGCAAATTCCGGCTGGAGTCGGATGATTTCGGGCCTGTTCGACCCGAAATCATCCGACTCCAGACCAAGAGTAGAGCATGATGTCGTCCGAAAACCGCTTCGGCATCATACTCTAGGCGCCGGAGCGCAATCCAAGCAAAGGTATCGAATGCCGAAGGAAGAAGTCCTCGAATTTCCGGGCGTGGTCACGGAACTGCTGCCCAATGCGATGTTCAGGGTGAAGCTCGAAAACGAGCACGAGATCATCGCCCACACGGCCGGCCGCATGCGCAAGAACCGCATCCGCGTGCTGACCGGCGACAAGGTCCTGGTCGAGATGACGCCTTACGACCTGACCAAGGGCCGCATCACCTACCGTTTCAAATAGCAAATCGGCGTCAAGCGCGATGAGCACCCTGCAGAAGCTCGTGCTTGCCTCGGGTTCGCCGCGCCGCATCGAACTCTTGCAGCAGGCCGGCATCGAGCCGGACCGTATTCTGCCCGCCGATGTCGACGAGACGCCGCTGCGCGCCGAGCATCCGCGCTCGCTGGCCAAGCGTCTTTGCAAGGACAAGGCCGAAAAGGCACTGGCCTCGCTGAAAAGCGAGGAAGACTATGCGCCTGCCTTCATCCTCGCCGCCGACACGGTGGTGGCGGTGGGGCGGCGCATCCTGCCCAAGGCCGAGACGATCGACGACGCCATCAATTGCCTCGGCCTGCTTTCCGGCCGCTCGCACCGGGTCTATTCCGGCATCTGCCTGATCACGCCCGGCGGCAAGCTGCGCCAGCGGCTGGTGGAGACCAGGGTTCGCTTCAAGCGGCTGCCGCGCGAGGAGATCGACGCCTATGTCGCCTCGGGCGAATGGCGCGGCAAGGCCGGCGGCTATGCGGTACAGGGCCTGGCCGGCTCCTTCGTCGTCAAGCTGGTCGGCTCCTATACCAATGTGGTCGGCCTGCCGCTCTACGAAAGCGTGGCGTTGCTTTCCGGCGAAGGCTTCAAGGCGCACAAGAACTGGCACGTCGCGCGGCCATGAGCATCGTCTACACATGAGTTCGGGCGACAAGGTCACGCCGCTGAGGCCGAAGCGGCCCTGCCCCGAATGCGGCAAACCGTCGGCGCGCGAGCATTATCCGTTCTGCTCGGCGCGCTGCAAGGACATCGACCTCAATCGCTGGCTGAAAGGCGCCTATGTCATCCCCGGCCGTGACGGGGAAGAGGAAGAGGACGACGCGCCCAAGCCAAGTCCCTCGCCCAAGGACGAGGATTGAGCGGCGGCGGCCGCTCAATCCAGCGATTTTTCTTTCCCGACAAAGCCGACGCCTAAGCTAAGTGCTTGTTTTCACGCAACTCAGGAGCAGGAAAGAGCCGCCCGTTTTTTCCGGGAATTGCACTTGTTTTTTTAGCAATTCCGGGGCGGAAAACCGCTGCACACTTTTCCTGGAATTGCTCTGGACAGCCAAGATACCCGTGCTATAACCCACGCGCTTTCAAGGGGCGCCGCCTGGTGCCTTCGTGAAACCCGGCAGGCGATCCCGTTAGCCGGCACAGGCCCAGATAGCTCAGTTGGTAGAGCAGCGGACTGAAAATCCGCGTGTCGGTGGTTCGAATCCGCCTCTGGGCACCATCCCCACAGTTCCTTCCGCCGAAGCCTCTGCGCTTCAGTCTCCGCAAATGGCTGAATTTGCCTACTTTTTCGGCGCGCAAGTCGCGGCTGGGCAAATTTTATCGCGTTTCTCTAGGCGGCTATCCTGTCATTTCTCGCGGATGCCCCCTGAGCGCGCGATGAAGCAAACGCCTCCTCAAGACCCCTCACAATATTCGATTTTCGACGCGCGGCACGGTAGTGGTCATCTTCCGAGCGCCAGGTACAGCTTGGGCAGCAGGTCGGTCAGTCGGTCGATCGTGGCGATGCTGAAGGCGTTCTTCTGGCCAAAGATGCGGCCTAGATAAGATTCGGCGTTGGAATCCAGCCCGACACAGAATGTGTTGACGCCAAGGCGGCTGAGACCTTGCACTGCTTTGCGCGCGTCTTCGACCAAATAGCGACGGTCCTCGACATCAATGTCCGATGGTTCGCCATCGCTGACGACGAGAAGCAGTCGCCTGTAGCTGCGTTGTGTCGCGAGGTCGGCGCCAGCGTGCCGGATGGCGGCGCCGAGCCTGGTCGAGAAGCTGCCTTGCAGCCCCGCCAGCCGCGCCTCGACCAAGCTGTCATAGGGCTGGCTGAAATCCTTGATCCGTGTATAGCGCACGTCCTCGCGACGATCGGAACAGAATGCGGCGATCGCGAAGGGATCGTCGAGACCGGACATGGCCTGCGACAGCAGCGCCGCGGCCTGGCGCTCGATGTCGAGCACGGTCCGGCGCCCGTTGGCGACGCGATCGTTGGTCGATTGCGAAACGTCCAGCAAAAGCAGCACCGAGAGGTCACGGCTGCGCCGCTCGTAGCGGCCATGGATGCGCGGGCTCGGCGTCTCCCCGATCCGACGTGCGATCGCTGCATCGATGCAGGCGTCGATGTCGAGGAATTCGCCCTCCGATTGCCGCCGCAGGCGCTCGGCGCGGCTGACCCTGGCCGAACGGATCAGCGCGGTGACCCTGCCGGCAAGGTCGCCGCGTTCATCGCGCAGCCTCGCCACCTGCTCGGCCGGGGCTGCGTTCGCCGGATATTCCTTGACCGACACCCAGTCGGGCTGCTCGCGGCCGGTCACGTAGTCGTACTCGGCGTAGCGCGCCGCCAGCACGCCTTCCATCCGCAGCGGCTCCATCTGCACGCGCCCCGCCTCGCCGTCCGGCCTGCTTTCCTGTTCGACGCGGTCGGGACGCTCGTCGTTCTCCTCTTGCCGGATGCGCGCCGACGACAGGACCTGCTCGGCATCCGCTGCCTGACTGTCGTCGTCGCCGAAATCCCAAAGCCCGAGATTGTCGTCGCGATACGGCGGCTGCACGACATAGTTCCTGGGGTCGAACTGGATCCGCATCTGGCCGAGATCGTTGCCAAGCAGGTTACCGATCCGCCGGCTGAGCTGCTGGTCATGCGGGTCTTCCCGTAAAAAGGCCTCGCGCGCCTTGGCGATCCACGGGTTCGGATCCTCGTAGGATGGATCGGCGAGCGCGCGCGCCAGCCGCGCGAAAAGGGCCGGCGCCGTGACGGCGCTCGATGGCTGCACGGTGTGAAAAGGCAGGAACAGTCGCGCAAGCCCGGGCAGTTCACGAATTGCGAGCTGCTCGACGCGAGCGTCCTCGATCAGCGATACCAGCGCGATCTGTGCCGGTTTGAGGCCGCCGATGGGAAAGCGTTCGCGCGTGAAGCGCAGATGAGCGCCGATATGGGCGACCACCGCGCGGTAAAGGCGCCCGGCATCGGAGGACTGGAAGCCGGGGAAGGATGAGGGCAGGCGGACCACGCTGCCGTCGAAGCCGGCGCGCCGTCGCGTCTGCTCGTGCGCGTTGGAAGGCGTCTCGCGAAGTGGCGGGCTGTCGCCCCACAGCGCCGTGAGAAAGGGCCTGAGCTTTGCTTCCATGTCCGCAAAGCCGATCTGGCCGCTGGCCCGCTGCAGCCATCGGATGGCGGAGGGGTCGTCAAGACGGAAGAAACGCAGGCGTCTTTCCCGATCTCCTTCGGCCATACGTATGCCGATGCGGGTCCATGATTCCAGGCCCTCCAGCCCGACCTGGAGCAGCAGCTGAGGCATATGGGCGAACAAGATCGCCAACGATTCCGGCGCGCTGTTGCTGACATATTCCACGAGCAGCAGCC
>NZ_RZTO01000264.1:0-7318 GCF_003997225.1 Mesorhizobium sp. M2C.T.Ca.TU.002.02.1.1 | reverse complement strand
CCCGCCACACCGTGTTGCCGACGTCGTCGGCAATCAGCAAGGCGCCTGATTTGTCGACAGCAACGCCGACCGGACGGCCCCTCGCCTCGCCCTTGTCGTCGAGGAAGCCGGTGACGACATCTTGCGCCGTGCCGTTCGGATGCCCGCCGCTGAACGGCACGAAGACCACCTTGTAGCCGTTGAAGCGGGAGCGGTCCCAGCTGCCATGCTCACCGACAAAGGCGCCGCCGCGATAGGATTGCGGCAGATTGCTTGCGGTGTAGAAGGCAAGCCCGAGCGGCGCGACATGCGAGCTCAGCGCATAGTCCGGCGGGATGGCCTTGGCCACCATGTCCGGCCGCTGCGGCATCACGCGCGGATCGACATGCTGGCCGTAATAGCTGTAGGGCCAGCCATAGAAGGCGCCGTCCTTCACCGAGGTCATATAGTCCGGCACGAGGTTCGGCCCGAGCTCGTCGCGCTCGTTGACCACCGTCCAAAGCGCCTTGCTCTCAGGCTCGAACGACAGGCCGTTGGGATTGCGCAACCCGCTCGCGAAAATCCGCGAGCGGCCGGTGGCGCGGTCGACCTCCCAGATCGCGGCGCGGTCCCTCTCGGCCTGGATGCCGTTCTCGGTGATGTTGGAGTTCGAGCCGACGCCGACATAGAGCAGCGAACCGTCAGGGCTCGCGACCAGGCTCTTGGTCCAGTGGTGATCGATCGGCCCGCCCGGCAGTTCCGTCAGCACCTTGCCAGGCGCTGTGATCTTGGTGTCGCCCGGCTGGTAGGGATAGCGCACGATCGCGTCCGTGTTGGCGACATAGAGATCGTTGCCGACCAGCGCCACGCCGAAGGGCGAGTTGAGATGGTCGAGGAACACGCCCTGGTAATCCGGCTTGCCGTCGCCATTGGTGTCGCGCAAGAGCGTGATGCGGTTGCTCGGCCCGGTGTCGCCGCCCGAGGTGACCCAGCTTTCGACCCAGGCCATGACGATGTCCTTGGGCCGCTTGACCGATGCTTCGGCGGGCGCCGTCGATTCCACCACCAGGACGTCGCCATTGGGCAGCACATGAAGCGAGCGCGGATGCTGAAGACCCTTCGCCAGCGCCTCGATCTGCAGACCTTGCGCGACGGTGGGCTTTTCGTCGTTTTTCCAGCCGACCACCGAGGCCAGGTGCATCGGCGGGAACAGGTATTGGTTTATCTCCGGCAGCTTCGGATCGGGGCCGATCTGTGCGTTCGGATCGGTATTGTCGTCGCTGCAGCCAGCAACGCCCAGGGCCATTGCGCAGCAAAGCGCCGCGATCGGCCATCTGATCGCGCTATCAAACCGTCTCATCGGCCACTCCTACATGATGGCGATAGACCAGCCCCCAGCCGAGCCAGCCGGTGAAGAGCAGGATGATCACCACCAGCGCCGAGAGGATCAGCCCGGTCGGCACCACGGATGTCCAGGCATCACGGGTGTGGATGAGCATGTTGAAGAAGGACAGAATAAGCGCGACGAGGTTGCCTGCCATGTGCAGCCATGCCGTCGGCTGAGCGCGGATCCTGCGGCTGCCAAGAAAGTCGGTAAGTCCCGCGATGGCAGCCAGAATGCCGACAATGACGCCAACGGTCAGGAGCCAGGCCGAGAAGTTGGCCCAGCTCATCTCGGCTGTCCACCAGTAGGCGAGATCGGTGAGCAAGGTCCCGACGAAACAGGCGATCGGGACGGTGACGAGCATGGGATGGATGGGATGGCCTGCTATGCTTGCCGTGGATCGCGGATTGTCCATGCGAACGCTCCTTTCCGCGCTGCTGTTGAAACTCAACAGCGCGAAAAGGCGAATGTTCCGCCGGAAATTCTCGCGCTCACCAGAAGGTGAACGCTCGACTCTCAGCCACGGCCAACGCGGAATAGACCGTTCGAGAGTGACCGGGGGCGTACCTTATCAGAGACGATAATCACGCAAGCCGCGCGGCATGCCACTCGAGGTGATCGTCCATGAAGGTCGAGATGAAATTGTAGGAATGGTCGTAGCCTTCCTGCATGCGCAGGGTGAGGTCGATCCCTGCCTTCTTGCATGCTTCTTCCAGCAGCCATGGGCGAAGACCGTCCTGCAGGAAACCGTCCGCCGCGCCTTGGTCGACCAGGAATTCCGCAAAACGCCTGCCATCCTCGATCAGCAGCGTCGTGTCATAGGCACGCCAGCTCTTTTCGTCCGATCCGAGATATTTCTCGAAGGCCGGCCGCGACCAGCCGGCCGTCGATGGCTGCACGATCGGCGCGAAGGCCGAGCAGCTCCGGTAGCGCTCCGGATTTTTCAGCGCGATCGTCAGCGCGCCATGTCCGCCCATCGAATGACCGAAGATGGCCTGGCGCGACAGGTCGGCTGGAAAATTGGCGGCGACGAGCGCCGGCAATTCCTCGGTGATGTAGGAATACATGCGATAGTTCTTCGCGTAAGGCTCTTGCGTCGCGTCGAGGTAGAAGCCGGCGCCGCAGCCGAACTGCCAATTGTCCTTCTCATCGGGGACGTCAGATCCGCGCGGGCTGGTGTCGGGACAAACGACGATGAGCCCGAGCTCGGATGCCAGGCGCCGGTACTCGCCCTTGTCCATGACATTTGCGTGCGTGCAGGTAAGCCCCGACAGGTACCACAGGACCGGGAGCGGCCCGTCCTTGGCCTGGGGCGGCACGAACACCGCAAAGGTCATGTCGCAGGCGCAGACCTCGGAAGCGTGCGAATAGACGCCCTGGACGCCGCCATGCGATTTCGATGTGGAAACGACCTTCATCGTTCTGCCTTTCGTCAGGAACTCTTGATCCGGCATAACCGCCGGCCGGGGCTCGTGCAACCTTGCACCTCGGCAAACTATACGGGCGGTGCGACGAAGCTACGTCCGGCTAGCCCGCCGGAGCAATCAGGTCCGGGTCAATTTGCTGAAAACCGGGCACTCCGCAAAGCTTCAGGCCGGTTGCGATTTCCTCAAGCAAAATATCCAGCACGCGCTCGATGCCGGCCTGTCCCGCCACCGCGCCGAATAGCGCGGCCCGGCCGATTGCCGCTGCCGCCGCTCCGCGTGCTTTTGCCTTGATGACGTCCATGCCCGTTCGGATGCCGGAATCGATCAGGATCGGAGCCCGGTCGCCGACGGCCGCATGCACGGCCGCGGTCGCATCGACGCTCGCGATCGCGCCGTCGAGCTGCCGGCCGCCATGATTGGACACCCAGATCCCGTCCGCGCCCTCCGCGATCAATCTCACGGAATCGTCCGGATGCAGGACGCCCTTGACGATCAGCGGCCCCTTCCACCAGTCGCGGATCGTGCGGAAGTCGGCCCAATCGAAACCCGCATGGAGATTGCGGCCGACGCGCGCGGCGATCGTCAGCCCCGCGCTGGTGTCGCCGAGATAGCCGCGGACATTCTCGAACTGCGGCAAGCCGCCGCGAAGCAGGCGAAACGACCAGCCCGGATGCGCAATCCCTTCGATCATGTGCCGCAGCGAAGGCCGTAGCGGGATCGAAATCCCGTTCCTCAGATCCTTCTCGCGCTTGCCGCCCGCCTGGAGATCGACGGTCACGACCAACGCCGAATAGCCGAACTCTTCAGCCTGCCGCACCAGTCGGCGGTTGAAATCGAAATCCTTCAGCACATAGAGCTGGAACCAGAGCGGTCCCTCGACGGCCTTTGCCATTCGCTCGATGCCGGTCGTCGCCATGGTCGACAGCGTGTAGGGGATGCCGCGCGCCGCCGCCGCTTTGGCGATTGCGATGTCGGCGCCGGGGCGCACGAGCGCGCAGGATCCCATCGGGCTGATCACCAGCGGCGTCGGATAGGTCCTCGACCACATCGAGGTGGTCAAATCCGGCTGCGACACATCGGTCAGCACGCGAGGCAGCAGCCGAATGCGTTCGAAGCCGGCGCGGTTGTCGCGCAAGGTCAGTTCCTGACCTGCCCCGCCGTCGACGAACTCGAAGACCGATTTCGGCAACCGACGGCGCGCCAGCCGGCGAAAATCCTCCACCGATACGCAGCGATCGAGCCGCCCCATCGCCTCAGGCCGCGAGCCGGCCGCAAACGGTCCCGGTGATCTCGGCGGTAGATGACCTCCCTTTTAGATCCGCGCTGAGCAGCCCGTTTGCCAGGCACGTTTCCGTCACGCGGCGGATTTGTTCGGCGGCATCAATCAGCCTTTCGTCGTCATGTCCACGGCCGAGCCAATCGAGCATGGCCGCCGCCGACAGGATCGTGCCGTAGGGGTTTGCGATCCCTTTGCCGGCAATGTCCGGCGCGGAGCCATGGGCGGCCTGGAAGAAGCCGTTTGCGTCGCCGACCTCCGCCGAGGGCGCCATTCCCATTCCGCCGACCGTCGCCGCCGCCAGGTCCGACAGGATATCGCCGAACATGTTCTCGCTGACGATGACGTTGAAATGGCCGGGCTTCAGCACGAGGTGCATGGCCATGGCATCGACCAGCGCATGTTCCGTCGCGATGTCGGGATAATCCTTCGCCACCTCATCGAACACCGAGCGGAAAAAGGCATAGCTGCGCAGCACATTGGCCTTGTCGCAGCAGGTCACTCGTCGTACGCCGTCGCGCGGCGCGCCGTTCGACTGTCGCGCCAGTTCGAAGGCCTTGCGCACGATGCGCTCGATGCCGGTGCGCGTCTGCACGAGCGTGTCGACCGCCACCTCGCTGCGCAGCAGCGCCCCTGCCCCGCGCGCCGCGTAAAGCCCCTCGCTGTTCTCGCGCAGGATGACGTAGTCGATGTCGCCGGCCTTCACACCGCTGAGCGGGCTGGTCACGCCCTCGAAGAGCCTGATGGGGCGGATGTTGGCGTAGAGGTCGAGCTCGAAACGGAGCCTCAGAGTGAAGTCCAGACCCGCTTCCGTGCCGTCCGGATAGACCACGCCGGGCAGGCCGCCGGCGCCGTGCAGGATCGCATCCGCCGCGCGGCAGGCCTGGAAGGTCGGCTCGGGAAAGCTCTGCCCGGTCTTCAGGAAATGCTCCGCCCCGGCGGGATACTCGGTGAACTGCAAAGGGCAGCCCGACCCGAATGCCGCCTTCACCACCTCGACCGCCGCTGCGCAGACCTCGGGGCCGATGCCGTCGCCGTGCACGACCGCGATCTGGTAGACATCCTTCATCGCCAATCCTTCAGGAACCGCAAACAGTCAGATGCATTTGCCGCCGTCGACATTGAGGTCGACGCCGGTGATCATGCTGGCTTCGTCGGAGCAGAGGAACGCGGCGGCGTTGCCCATGTCCTGCGGCGTTGACAGCCGGCCGATCGGAATGGTGGCGACGACGCGGGCGCGGTTTTCCTCGCCGGAGCCGATGAAGGTGGACAGAAGCGGCGTGTCGCCGGCAACCGGGTTGATCGCGTTGACGCGGATGCCGAACGGCGCGAGTTCCACCGCCATCGCCCGGGTGGCGGCGATCGCCCAACCCTTCGAGGCGTTGTACCAGGTGAGGTTCGGGCGCGGCGATACGCCACCCGTGGAAGCGACATTGAGGATGGCGCCCGATTTGATCGATTTGAAGTGCGGCACCACAGCGCGGGCGCCGTTGTAGATCGAGCGCATGTTGACGTTGGCGATGCGGTCGAACAGGCCTTCGTCCATCGTCTCCAGCGGCAGCGGCGGCTGCGCGACGCCGGCATTGTTGACCAGTATGTCGAGGCCGCCGAAGGCAGATCGCGCAAGGTCGGCGGCCGCTGCAAAACTCTCCAGTGTCGAAACGTCGCCCGTGATCGGTCGCACCTTGTCGCCGGCTTCGCCACTGACGCGCGCGGCCGCCGCCTCGTCCCGGTCCATCAGCACGACCGACGCGCCTTCCTCGACAAACTTCTTGACGATGCCTTCGCCAAATCCCGAACCGCCACCGGTGACGATGGCAACCTTGCCAGCAAGTCTCATATCTGTTCCTCCGTTGCCGGAACCATCGGGGAAGACGCGCGCGTTGCACAGTCCGATTATCTGAACGCCCTTTTAGCTTTCCTTGTTTGAGGTCGCCGGCAGCGGGAGTAATAGTCGCGTCGGAATCGTGAGGAGGAGATGATGACGCTGAACTTCGACCCGAGGGCGAAGGCCACCACGCTCTACCATGGCGAATTCCGGCCGATGTTCATCGGCGGCAAGTGGGTCGCGGCGCAATCCGGGGACGTGATGCAGGCGCTGAACCCGGCGACTGGCGAAGTGCTGGCGACTGTTCCGCGCGGCGGAGCCGCCGATATCGACGCGGCGGTGGCCGCCGCGCGGGCCGCCTTCGAGGGGCCTTGGTCCAAATTCTCGCCCTACGAGCGGCAATGCGTGCTGCTCAGGATCGCCGACCTGTTCGAAAAGCACTGGGAAGAGCTCAGCGTCTCCGACACGCTCGACATGGGCCTGCCGATCACCCGCACGCTGGCCAACCGGCGCCGGGTCATCGGCATGCTGCGCTTCTATGGCGGCATGGCGACCGCGCTGCATGGCGAGGCGATCGACAATTCCATCCCCGGCGAGATCGTCACGTTCACCCGGCGCGAGCCGGTCGGCGTCGTCGGCGCGATCATCCCCTGGAATGCGCCCACCGCCGCCTCGATCTGGAAGATCGCGCCGGCTCTCGCCACCGGCTGCACCATCGTGCTGAAGCCGTCGGAGGACGCGTCGCTGACGCCGCTGCTGATCGCCAAGCTGATGCAGGAAGCCGGCGTGCCCGATGGCGTCGTCAACATCGTCACCGGGACCGGCGCGGAGGCTGGCGCGCGGCTGGCCGAACATCCGGATGTCAACAAGATCGTCTTCACCGGCTCGACGTTGACCGGCCAGGCGATCGCCCGCGCCGGCGTCGCCAACCTCAAGCGTGTTTCACTCGAGCTCGGCGGCAAGTCGCCGATCATCGTCTGCCGCGACGCCGACATCGACAAGGCCGTGCCGGTCGCGGCGATGGCGGTGTTCGTGCATTCGGGTCAGATCTGCATCGCCGGCTCACGCCTGTTCGTGGCGCGCGAGATCCATGACGAGTTCGTGCGCCGGGTCGCCGAGTTTGCCGGCAAGCTGCGCATCGGCCATGGCATCGAGGCGGAGACCGAGATCGGACCGCTGATCAATGCCAGGCAGGCCGGCAAGGTGGAAAGCTACATCAAGTCCGGCAGCGACGAAGGCGCCCGGCTGGTCGCCGGCGGATCGCGGCTGACGGGCGAGCTCTATGATGGCGGCAACTTCATCGCGCCCACCGTCTTTGGCGCGGTGTCGGACAAGATGACCATCGCGCGCGAAGAGATCTTCGGGCCGGTCATCTCGGCGATGCCTTTCGACACTTTGGACGAGGTTGTCGCGCGCGCCAACGCAACGTCCTATGGCCTTGCTGC
>NZ_RZTO01000263.1:0-7338 GCF_003997225.1 Mesorhizobium sp. M2C.T.Ca.TU.002.02.1.1 | reverse complement strand
GTACTCATCCTCGAGGGCATCCGCAGGCCCGTCGGGCGCGACGTGATGCGCACGGTGGAAACCGCGATCGGCCGGCGCGCGCGTCGCTTGATGCCATTCGTCATGGCGACCCTGTACGCCGCAGGCATCGCCATGGCCTGGCAATACCGCGAAGACCTTGCGCATCCTTTTTCCAGCAGCTTCGCGACGCTGCTTTCGATCAAGATCGTGCTTGCCCTCAGCGTCCTCGCGCACTTCATCACTGCGGCGACGCTCGGTGCCCGCGGCAAACTCAAGTCACGGCACTTCAAGCTGATCCACCTGAGCGTGTTCTGCCAAGTGGTGCTGATCGTCTTTCTCGCCAAGGCGATGTTCTTTATCGCCTGGTAAGCGCAGACGTAGCGAAATGCGGGCGCCATGCGTTTCATCTGTCGCTCCGGATCGTGCAAACGGAAACTCCCCCAGCGGCCAAGTTGAGCGGTTAGCTTCTATGGATGCTGATGTAGTTCCAGCTGTCGGCCACGAGGTTGCTCAATGTCACGCCTCAATCCCTCTCTCGGGGTCGGCACGGCCATAGGGAAGAAATTTGCTTCACCTCATGGCAACAAAAGAGACATATAAAATGTATCTTTTTGGCGTCACGACGTGCCGATCGAGCGGCGGTCCGCCATGATGTGAGACAAAGCGTCCCAGCCTGGTTCGCTTCAGCCTGTTGCCATCGTCGCCGCTAAAACATATACGCCAAATACATCATATCGAAAGAATCGACGGGAGCGACCATGCCTGCCTCGACGGCGTACGCTGAAGCTAATTTCATCGGGTCGGATCTCGCTTGTGTCGGTCTCGTGCTCAAAATATTCGCCCGCGCGGTAGGCCCAGCAAGCTGCGCTTCTGGCCAACCGCGCAGCGCCGGCAGCACCGGCCGCAACCTGGAGCGGTAACTCAAAGATGATCTCGCAGCTCACCAGGACCGAACGGCAACTCGCGCTCGTCAGCAGCGCAGTTGTGGCCTTCATCGGATTGGCGATGGCGGCAGCAGGGCGCCATGATCCATTGGGCGGAAATGGGTTCGTGGTGCTCGTCTTCGGCATCGTGATGGTTTTCGTGGTCATCTCCGGCTACTACTTGCCGGAGCCGGGCGAAGACCGGCGCGCGCACTATTACGATGATCCTGTGAAGGCGGGCATCGTTCTGGCAATGATTTGGGCCGTCCTCGCCATGTTCGTCGGCGACTGGGTGGCCTGGCTTCTGGCCTATCCGGACATGACCTTCGATGCCGCCTGGGCCAGTTTCGGACGGCTGCGCCCAGTCCATACGACCGGCGTCATCTTCGGCTTCGGCGGCAATGGGCTGATCGCGACCTCATTCCATGTCGTGCAGCGAACCTCCCGCACGCGGCTGCCGGATCAGTTCAGCCCGTGGTTCGTGCTGATCGGCTACAATCTCTTCTGTCTGCTCGCCGTTACCGGCTACCTGATGGGCATTACGCAGTCGAAGGAGTATGCCGAGCCCGAGTGGTACGCCGACATATGGTTGGTGATCGTCTGGGTCACCTATCTGGTGCTCTATCTGCGCACGCTTGCGCGCCGGCGCGAGCCACACATCTACGTTGCCAACTGGTACTACATGGCCTTCATGCTGGTTGTGGCGGCGCTCCACATCGTCAACAACCTCGCGCTTCCGATCTCCTTCGCCAGCGCCAAGAGCTATTCTCTCTTCTCCGGTGTCCAGGATGCGATGGTGCAGTGGTGGTACGGCCACAACGCCGTCGCCTTCTTCCTCACCGCCGGCTTTCTCGGCATGATGTATTACTACCTGCCGAAGCGCGCCGGCCGGCCGATCTTCTCCTATCGCATGTCGATCGTCGGCTTCTGGGGCATCACGTTCTTCTACATGTGGGTAGGCTCGCACCATCTTCACTACACCGCCCTGCCGCAATGGGTGCAGACGCTCGGCATGAGCTTCTCGGCCATGCTCCTGGTGCCCTCCTGGATCGCGGCGGCGAATGCGCTGCTTACGCTCAACGGCGCGTGGCACAAGGTTCGCGATGACGCGACGCTGCGCTTCATGATGGTCGCCGCCGTCTTCTATGGCCTTGCGACGTTCGAAGGATCCTTCCTCGCCATGCGGCCAGTCAATTCGTTGTCGCATTACACGGATTGGACAATTGCGCATGTCCATGCCGGCACCCTCGGCTGGAACTCGATGATCACCTTTGGCGCGATCTACTACCTGGTGCCGCAGCTCTGGAAACGCACACAGATGTACTCGCCGAGGTTGGTCGAGCTCCATTTCTGGCTCGCGCTAGCTGGAGCGCTCATCTACGTGTTCGCGATGTGGAACTCGGGCATCATCCAGGGCCTGATGTGGCGCACCTATAACGAGAGCGGCACGCTCGCCTATTCCTTCGTCGACTCCGTCGTCGCTATGCATCCCTACTACATCGCCCGGGCGGTGGGAGGCTTGCTGTTCCTCGCAGGAGCGGCCGTCGGGCTTTACAACATATTGATGACGATCCGCGCTGCGCCGACCGCCGCGCAAGAGGCAGTGGGGGCTCAGCCGGCTGCCGTGTCGGCATCCCATGGTGCGCTGCAGCCCGGGGAGTGAACCGCCATGTTCCAGACCCACTATAAACTTGAGCGTTACACGATCGGCCTGATGCTCGCCATCATCGTCGTGGCCAGCATCGGAGGCACGGTCGAGATCGCCCCGCTCTTCACCATTGACGAGACCGTGGAAAAGGCGCCGGACATGCGCGTCTACACGCCGCTCGAGCTTGCGGGACGCAACATTTACATCCGTGAAGGCTGCTACGCCTGCCACTCGCAGATGATCCGTACGCTGCGCGACGAGGTGGAGCGCTACGGTCCTTATTCGCTGGCCGTCGAGTCGCAATACGACCACCCCATGCTGTGGGGCTCGAAGCGGACCGGGCCGGATCTCGCACGCGTCGGCGGCAAGTATTCGGACGAATGGCACGCCATGCACCTCAACAACCCGCGTGACGTGGTTCCCGAGTCGGTGATGCCGGCCTATCGTTTCCTCAAGCAGACGGAACTCCGCATGGACGATCTGCCCGAGCATCTTGCGGCGCTCAAGGAACTTGGCGTGCCCTATACGGACGAGATGATCAAAAATGCGGCGAGCGACGCCTATGGCCAGGCAACGCCCGATAGCACGCAAGCCCAAGGCGTCAAGGCGCGCTATGGCGGAGCAACTGACATTCGAGCCTTCGACGCCGATCCCGGTGTCGTTACCGAAATGGATGCCCTCGTCGCCTATCTTCAGATCCTCGGACGTCTGACCGATGCCGCCTATAGGCCGGATCAGGAAACGGAGGCGACACAATGACCGGACTCGACCACGAAACCCTCGTCGCCTTCGCGAAGTCGTGGGGGCTCTTCTACTTGATCGCGATGGCGATCGGTGTGCTCGCCTACACGTTCTGGCCAGGAAACGGGAAGCGGTTCGATCACGCCGCCAACAGCATCATGGATGACGAGAACGGGCCATGCGTGTGAACGAACGCGACTCCTACACTGGCCACGCCACCACAGGGCACGAATGGAACGATATCAAGGAGCTCAACACGCGGGTGCCCAAGCCCGTCTGGCTGTTCCTGCTGGCGACATTTCTTTTTGCCGTCATCTATTGGGTGCTGATGCCGGCTTGGCCATTGGGTAGGACCTACTCCAAGGGTCTGCTTGGCGCCGATGTGCACCGGGACGTGGCAGCGAGCCTGCGTGATGCGGCCGCCCAGCGTTCAGCCTGGACGACCCGCCTCGAGAGGGAGGATTTCGCCGCCATCCAGGCGGACAAGGAACTCATGAAATACGTGCGTGAGACCGGGCACGCGCTGTTCGGCAGTGACTGTGCTGTCTGTCATGGCAAAAACGCCACCGGTGGTCCTGGCTTTCCTGACCTCGTCGACAACGCCTGGCTGTGGGGCGGGACGCCCGAGGCGGTTCTCGAGACCATCCGGGTCGGCGTCAATTCGGACCATCCCGACAGCCGTTCCTCGCAGATGCCAGCCTGGGGGCGGGACCAGATGCTGGACCGCGAGGCGATCCTCAATGTGGTCGCGTACGTGCGTTCGCTTTCCCATCCGGAAATCGCAAGCGGTCCGGATGCACAGAAAGTCGTGGCGGGACAGAAGGTCTTCGCGACCAATTGCAGCGCCTGTCACGGCGAGGACGCCAACGGCAGCAAGGACACCGGCGCTCCAGATTTGACCGACAGTTTTTGGCTTTATGGCGGGGACGAGGAATCGATCTATCGCACGGTCTGGGACGGCCGGCAGGGCCACATGCCAACCTGGGAAAAGCGCCTGACAGAGACTGATCGAAAAATCCTCACTTTGTACGTTCTCGATCTCAAGCAGGGCGCGCCATGACCCTGCCCATGCAAAGACGCCTGCTGGTCGGCTTCGCCGTTGTCGTCGGACTCGGGATATTTGCGGCTGCCAACGTGCATCTCGTGCGGACCTCGTTTGTCTCGCAACCCGACTGCGTGCCGCATCTGAAGATCCCAGGAAAGAACGGCCAATTCCGTGCGGCGCAATCGTCCTGCTGAAAGGAAGTGATGACCAATGGAAGCGACGCACGATATCGACAGGCTTCCCCCCGTCGTTCCGCCTATTGGCGCCACGAGCACCGACTGGCGCCGCGACCCGCGACCCGCAGCCGCATTCTCCTGGCTAAAGGCCGGCTGGAGGGATTTCTCCACGCGGCCTGGCCTCAGCTTGGCCTATGGCGTGCTCGTCCTTGCGATCTCAATCTTGATCGTGGGGGGCCTGTTCCGTTTCGGCTATGACTACATCCTCTTCCCCGCGCTATCCGGGTTCCTCGTGGTGGGTCCGCTCATTGCAGCCGGTCTCTATGAGAAGAGCCGGCGTCTTGCGGAAGGCTTCGCCGTCACGCTTGCCGGCATGATGTCCGTGACGGCCCGATCCGGCGGGCAGATCCTGTTTGTGGGTGTCCTTTTGAGCATGCTGGCGGTCCTCTGGATGCGGGCGGCGGTCCTGCTCTATGCGATCTTTTTCGGACTTCAGCCCTTTCCCGGTCTGAATGAAATCGTCGGGATACTCATCGGCACTCCGAGGGGCTGGGCGCTTATCGCCGTCGGCAGTCTGGTTGGCGGTCTGTTTGCTGCATTTTCCTTCGCGATCAGCGTTTTCGGGATTCCGATGCTTCTGGCCGAACGCACCGATGCGTTAACCGCGATGGGGCGGAGCATGGCGCTTGTGTGGAACAACCGGCCGGTGATGCTGACTTGGGGCGCCGTCGTGACCGGCCTGTCCATGCTAAGCATGGCGACCGGCATGATCGGGCTGATCATCGCCTTTCCGGTGCTCGGCCATGCGACATGGCATGCCTATTCGGCGATGCGGTGGAAGG
The DNA here is from genome assembly GCF_003997225.1 of Mesorhizobium sp. M2C.T.Ca.TU.002.02.1.1. Taxonomy (NCBI): domain Bacteria; kingdom Pseudomonadati; phylum Pseudomonadota; class Alphaproteobacteria; order Hyphomicrobiales; family Phyllobacteriaceae; genus Mesorhizobium; species Mesorhizobium sp. M2C.T.Ca.TU.002.02.1.1. The sequence goes on along the minus strand of NZ_RZTO01000263.1, from coordinate 1,963 downwards.
CCCATGCAGGGCGCGAGGAGCTTCGTGTCGATGTGGGTGGAGAGCCGTGATGAGCTGCTGCACTCCCAGAGGATTTGCTAGTGATTGCGAGACTATCGCGCTTGCCGCGCGGGCAGTTGAGTGATGGGTAGCCTCGGCGATCTTATACCGATTTCACTGGCGCTCGGCGCCATCGGCTTAGCTGCGTTCCTCTGGTCGTTGAAGAGCGGCCAGTACGAGGACTTGGATGGTGCGGCCGAACGGATCCTTCTCGACGAGAAAGATCGTCCGCTGGACTGACTGAAAGCGAGGCAACAAGCCGCAGCTATCGCTTCATTCTCGCCGCCGTGAAACGGGGACCGCGTGTCTCCTTGATTGGCCCCTTTGGGGGGAGGAAATCGCGTCTGGTGAGCAGAATGTCGGCCAGCGTGTAGCGGTCGAGCGTTTGAACGAAAGCGTTGAGCGCCTCGTTCAGCACCCCCGGCAGCTGGCAGCGCTTGGTGATGATGCACTGATTGCCGGTGGCAAAGCATTCGACCAGGGCAAAGTCAGGCTCGGTCGCGCGCACGACGGCGCCGAGATTGATGGCCGAGGGCGGCTCCGCCAGCGTGAATCCGCCGGAACGTCCGCGCACGCCCTTGAGGTATCCCGTACGCGTCAGGATGTTGACCACCTTCATCAGATGCCCGCGCGAGATGTTGTAGGTCTTCGCTGTCTCTTCGATCGTGATGAGACGGTCACCCGCGGCGGCGGCATACATCAACACCCGCAGAGCGTAATCCGAGAAGGTCGTCAACCGCATTCGATGATCCGTTGTCGCCGCGTTCCGGTTCCTGACGGCGCGACGGCTATGATGCTCGGAGCCTGCCGCGAGCCGGCTGGTGACCCGGCAAATGTCGCATTGCCGCAATATAATGAATTATAGATGAATCTTTAGTCGTTGTCCAACGAGGGCAAGCCGGCTTCATGAAGGAGTCCTCGACGGCGATGAGGCCTTTCTCGTGATGCGAGCCATCGGCCGGTGCCTCTGGCGCGCGCCTCGTCGCTGATTGGCTCGAGCGCGCTAACCGACGGAGCCTAGGCCCGGAATCAGCGATCAAACCGCGCGGCAAGACGTGCGAATACAGCAGCGTAGGTGACGACGGTGCAGCCGGACTCGCCAGACGTCGGGACCTTGTTCGAGATAGGTCCACAGGCAGCGTTCGCCATGCCTCGCTTCAAGCTGAAGGCGTAACGGTCGTGGATCATGGTCGGCGATGACCTGAAGCGAACGCGTGTCGTCGAGATGCTCGAACAGCTGGAAAATCACCGTATGTCGGAGGCGAGGGCTGATCTCGCGCACGTCGATCACGCGCTCGGCCCTGATCAGGCTCGTTTTCATCACTTGCGTCCCAGCAATGTTACCGCGTGAGCGCTGCGCTCGATGTCTCCAAGCGAGCGGTGCGTAGCGCCAGCCTGCGGCGCTCCACAGAGGCCAGCGATGCGAAGCAGAAGGTGATCGGCAACGGGTCCCGGCAGAATCCTGGCAAACTGTTCGTGCAGATAGGGCTTGAGGATCCGACCGGCGACACCACGCTCGGCCCACATCAGTTCGACAATGTTTTGAGCGAGCGGCGAAAGATCGTCCCGTATGGCGGCCGGACCGAGGATGGCCCGGAGAGCCTGGGCGATCCGCTCCCAGCGGGCGCCGCTGATATGGGTCATTACGTTGCAGACGTGCGGGTGCCCGCGGAAAGCCGCGACCAACCATTCCACAAGGTCGTCCAAATCGAATTCAGGTGCATAGTCCACGGCTGACATGGGAGCACGGCTCATGTGGCCCGCAATCACCGTAGCCGCATCCGCCGAGGCAACCGCCCGCTTGTCGGGACTCCTTGTCCGGCGGTCGGATGCATGAATATCGTCGCGATCCGGCGATTCTCTGGCTTCGAACGGCTGAAGCAGCATGGCGTTCTCCTTCCCGTTACTCTGGGTGTCTTAGAAG
>NZ_RZTO01000262.1:0-7341 GCF_003997225.1 Mesorhizobium sp. M2C.T.Ca.TU.002.02.1.1 | reverse complement strand
CCGCCGGTAAGCGCGCCCGCCAGGGCTTCGGCTATGGCGACGTCGGCATCGCTGATCTGGCCGAGATTGCGGGACGCCCTGACGCCGTTGATCAGCGACAGGTAGCCTGAGCGTCCGGCGACCGCGATCGATGCGCGCTCCGGTGCGGCGTAGTTGTGGGCGAGCTCCATCGCGAAGCTTCTGGCGGCGCCGAGAAGGTGGGCACGGTTCATGACGATCCGATCGGCAGGCACCAGCATGCCAAGGCCACGCGCGTCGAGCGCCGACGTCGAGACCGCGGCGCGCCAGATGACGTCGAAGACGGTTGCGGCATTTGCCGCCGGCCCGCGCGGAACAGACGGGTTCAGCGCCGCGCGCCTCAGCAGCTGGGTGCCGCCGCCCCAGCCGGGGATGATGCCGACCTTGGTCTCGGGCAGTCCGGCGTTCAGCTCGGCATGGGCGACGATCGCGTCGCAGTGAAGCATGAACTCGCAGCCGCCGCCGAGCGCCAGGCCGTGCGCGGCCGCGACCACCGGAAACGGCGCATATTTCATGCGCAGGAACAGATCCTGTCCCTCCTTGATGTAGGCATCGAGCGCTACCCAGTCCCTCCGCTCGATCATGCCGAGAAAGGCCCGCAGATCGGCCCCGGCGGAAAAAGCGCGCGGATCGTCATTGCCGAGGATCAGGCCCGAGAACGAAGAGCGGACATGCTCCAGCGAAGCCTCCAGCACGCTGAAGACCGCGGGCGCGAAACTGTTGAGTTTCGTGTGCAATTGAAGGCACGCAATGCCTTCGCCCATATCCCAGAGCGAAGCCGCCTCGTTCTCGACAACCGCCTTGCCTTTCTCGCGGAGCGAGGCGATCGACTGGGTCGCGGCGGTCGTTCCGCGCCGGGCGCCGACCGGCGCCGCCTCGAGCAAGCGCGCCGGCAAGGCACGACCCTCGGCGGTAAACCGGGTGGCAAGCCGGGCGCCGTCATAGCGCCGCGCCAGCGCCATCGGGCCTTGCGACCAGCCATAGCCGAGGATCATCGCACGATCGATGTCGTCGCGGTCGAGGCTGATGTCGTCCGCTATCCTGTCGACGTAGCCAACGAGGTTGGCGAAAACCGTCCAGGCATAGCGCCCAAGCCGGTCGTCGCTTTCGAGAAGGGCTGCAAGATCCTTCCCACCGCCAGGCAACTGCCCGAGATCGTAAGGCCGCGCATCGCGATAGTCCTGGGTCGCGAGATCCAGCGCTTGCTTGGTCTTTTGCGGCGTCAGCCTGTAGAACCCTTCACCGCTCTTGCGGCCAAGGCGCCCCGCGGCCAGAAGATCCTGGACCAGCTTCGTGCCAGGCAGGTCGAACTCCTGCAGGTCGTCCGTATCGGGAAGCGCCGACATCAGGCTGCCCCAGACATGCGGGATGAGGTCAAGGCCGATCAGGTCGAGAACACCGAAGACGCCTGTGCGCGGCGCGCCCAAAGCCATCATGACGGCATCCGCCTCTTCGACGCTCACACCCTGCCGAATGGCTTCTATGGCCGCGACCGCCAGCGCATAGCAGCCGATCCGGTTGGCAATGAATCCGGGCGTGTCCCGGCAATCGACCGTCGTCTTGCCGAGGGCCGTTTCGCAATAGTCCCTGGCAGTGTCTATGACCGCGGCCGGGTTTTCGTCGCCCGAAACGATTTCCACGAGTTGCATCACGCGCGGCGGATTGAAGAAATGCGTGATGACGAAGTCGGACGCGAATGCGCGGGGCATTCCATCCAGAAGCGCCTGGCGCAGGATCGTCGAGGTATTCGACGAGACCAGCGAGCCCTTCTTGCGCACCGCGTCGATCTGGCGGTACAGCGCCCGCTTCGCGCCGACCTCCTCGACGATCGCTTCGACGATCCAGTCCGCCTCCGCCAGGCGCGGCATGTCGTCCGCGATGTTGCCTGGGCGCACGAGCCCGGCCGCGGCAGCCGACATGAAGCCGCCGACCTTGAGCTGGCGCTCCACGCCCTTTTGCGCCGGATCGTTCCTGCGGGCCGGATCGGATCCCGGGACGTCGAGCAGGTCGACCGGTATGCCGGCATTGGCGAGCTGCGCGGCGATGCCGCCGCCCATCGAGCCGGCGCCGATCACCACGGCGCGGCGCAGGCCGATGCGCTCGACCCCCGCTGCGGCGGAAATCCTGACCACGGCGTTCATGCGGCCTCCAGAACCATCGCGATGCCCATGCCGCCACCGATGCATTGGGTGGCGAGCGCCCGCCTGCCCTTCTCGCGCCGCAACAGCGATGCAGCCTTGCCGACGAGGCGGCCGCCGGTGGCGCCGAGCGGATGGCCAAGGGCGATTGCGCCTCCGTCGATGTTGAGCTTTTCATGCGGAATGTCGAGCTGCCTGCGGCAAGCTTCCGCCTGGGCGGCAAAGGCCTCGTTCATCTCGACGATGTCGATGTCCGCCATCGTCAGGCCGGCACGGCTCATCGCTTTGCGCGACGCCTCGACGGGTCCCATGCCCATGATGCCAGGCGCGCAGCCGGAGATAGCGAAGCTCTCCACGCGGGCCAGAAGCTCCAGTCCGTGGCGCCTGGCAAATTCCTCGCCGCAGACCAGCAGCGCCGAGGCTCCGTCGGTCATCGGCGAGGAGGTGCCGGCCGTCACCGTTCCGTCCTTGAGGAACACGGTCTTCAATTCGGCGAGCTTCTCGAGCGTTGTCTCGCGCACGCAGCCGTCTTCGGCGACCGTCGCGTCGCCGAGCGGATAAGGAGCGATCTCCTGCGCCAGCAGCCCCTTCTTCTGCGCCGCCCGTGCCTTGGCCTGGCTCGCGACGGCAAAGCGGTCCTGGTCCTCGCGCGTGATCCCGAACTGCCTGGAGACGCGCTCGGCCGTCATGCCCACATTGATGAAGTCCTCGACCTGTTCGTCCGACCATGAAGGGTGGGGAAGCACGTTGAAGCCCATCATCGGCACCTTCGACATGCTCTCCGTGCCGCCGGCGATGAAAGCATCGCCCGCGTTCATCAAAAGCATGCCCGCGGCGACCTGGACCGCCTGGATGGATGAGCCGCACCAGCGGTTGACCGTCATGCCGGCGGTGGTCTCCGGCAGGCCCGCCTGCAGGCCGACGACGCGGCCGATGTTGAGCCCCTGCTCGCCCTCGGGAAACGCACATCCCCAGACGACGTCCTCGATCTCCTCGCCTGCGACGCCGGTCCGCTCCAGCAGCGCCCTCACCGCATGCGCGCCAAGGTCGTCCGGGCGCACACCCGCCAGAGCGCCCTTTCTTGCGAAGGTGAACGGCGTGCGGACGTAGCCCGCGATGAAAGCGTGTCTTGTCATGAATGCTCCTCCCGACCTGCCGTCGTGATCAACGGCCGTGAAACTGTGGTTTTCTCTTCTCTAAGAATGCGTCGACCGCGCCGGAGAAGTCTTCGGTGAGCGCGCAGACCCCAAAGCTCTCGCCCTCCGCGTCGAGCTGGGCCTCGAATGGGCGATCCCACGACGAGCGCAGCAGCGACTTGATACGACCCATCGCAATCGGTGCTCCCTGCGCCAGGCGCCTCGCCAGCGCTTCGGTCTCGCCTGCGAGGTCGTCTGCCGGAACGACCCTGTTGACCAGGCCCAGGCGCAACGCCTCCTCGGACCGGACGGTCTCGCACAGGAGCGCTATCTCCATCGCTCTGCGGAGGCCGACCAGACGCGGCAACGCCCATGAGCCTCCGCAGTCCGGCGATGCGCCGATCGCGGCGTAGGCAAGATTGAAGCGGCAATTGTCCGCGGCGATGGCGAGGTCGAGGCTGAGCGCTATGCTCATGCCGCCACCGGCGACCGCGCCTTTCAGGCTGGCGAGCGTGATCGCGGGCGACTGGGCAAGTCGCTTCAGGGCGGAATGGATCGGATCGATCAGGTCGAATGCGGCGGCACGCTTGTCGGTCGAGGTGCGGAAATGCGCGAGGTCGCCGCCGGCGACGAATGCATTTCCTTCGGCGGCCACCACGATGACGCGCACCGCGGGGTCGCCCAGTGCTCTGTCCACCGCGTCGTGGAAACCTCGCGCGCTCTCCACGTCCAGGACGTTCAGCCGCTCGGGTCGGTTGAACCGGATCTCGGCGACACCGTCCTGGCTCCGGTAGAGAATGGCCGGCCCTTTCTCAGGCATGAACACTCCTGTCGCAAGAGGTGAGCTGCGCCTGGAATCGATCCGACCCCGCTGCCGCCATCGCGTCGCGGTATTCGTGAGCGAGGCGCTCACATAAAGCGGCGGCAGGCGGGACATCCGTCACCGCGCCGACCCCCTGTCCGGCCGACCAGATCGCCTTCCAGGCCCTGGCTTCATGGTTTAGGTCGAGTTCGGCATGCGCCGGCAGATGGTCCGGATCGAGACCGGCCGCCACGATGCTGGGGCGCAGGAAATTGGCGTTCACTCCGGATATCGCGGGCGTATAGAGGATGTCCGCCGACGAGGACGCCACGATCATGTTCTTATAGGCCGCGGGAGCCATCGACTCGCTCGTGGCGATGAAGCGCGTGCCCATATAGGCGAGGTCGGCGCCCATGACGCGCGCGGCCGCGATGTCGCGACCCGTGGCCAGCGACCCGGACAGCACCAGCGTGCCGCTGAAGAAGGAGCGGATTTCGGAGAGCAGCGCGAACGGGTTCGTCGCACCGGCGTGGCCGCCGGCGCCGGCCGAGACGGCGATGATGCCGTCCACGCCCGCCTGCGCCGCTTTTTCGGCATGGCGGATGTTGATGACGTCATGGAAGGCGAACCCGCCATAGGCATGGACGGTGTCGACCACGTCCCGCACCGCGCCGAGCGAGGTTATAACCAGCGGCACCTTGTGCCTGGCGACGATATCGAGATCGGCCGCAAGGCGCGGATTGGACCTATGAACGATGAGGTTCACCGCGAAAGGAGCGGCAGCGTCGCCGATGTCGGCCAGCCGCCCGCTTATCTCCTCCAGCCAGGCAGAGAAGCCTTCGCTGCTGCGCTGGTTCAGCGCCGGGAACGCCCCGATCACCCCTGACCGGCAGACCTCGACGACGAGGTCCGGCCCTGAAACCAGGAACATCGGCGCCGCTATGACAGGCAGCCGCAATCGTGTCAGAAGCGCATCCGGAATCGGCATCCTTCAAGCTCCGGAACGCGGCGTCAGACCCAGCAGAAGAGTCGCGACACAGCCGTCCGCGACCTCTTCCGCCGAGAGCGATCCAGCGGGATCGTACCAGCGCGCGATCCAGTTCAGCGCGCCCGTCAGCGTGAACGTCACGATCTTGGGGTCGCCCACGGCCAGCGAGCCGTCCCGCATCCCATCGCGGACGACGCGCCGCACCGTATGATCGATCTCGCGCTTGAGGACTCGAAACTGCGCCTTGGCCTGCGGTGACAACTCGTGATCGGCGGTGCGTGTGACGCAGATGCCGAAATCCTGCGTCATGATGATCGCGTAGCGGCGCATCAGCGCCTTCAATCGGTCGAACCCGCTGCCGCCGTTGCGCTCGACCGTCTCGGCAGCCACCCGGATCCCGTCCAGGCCCAGACGGACGCATTCGAACAGTATCTCGTCCTTGTTCGCGAAATAGTGGTAGATCGTCGGCTTCGTCACATTCAACGACGCCGCCACCTCATCCAGCGACGTGGCATGAAACCCCTTGCGATTGAACGATTGCACCGCCGCGTGAAGCACGGCCTCGCGTTTCACTGCGCGGTCCCGCTTCCTCTCATGCTTGGCCGGCCAGGGCGATGCAGGCTCCGCGAGTGAAAGCGCGCTCATTTATTTTCCAATCAGTACCATAGTTACTCGCCAGTAATATTTTACTCATGAGTAACATGTCAATGCCCCCTTCGACATGCGTCTAAAGGGAGGAGACCAAATGGCCTCCATCCACCGCGATCGTCGACCCGGTGATGTAGCTGCCAGCCGCGGACGCAAGGAGCAGCAAGGCTCCGTCGAGTTCTTCGAGCTTGCCGAGCCGTCGTTGAGGTATCCGGCTGATCAGCTTGAGGCCGGCCTCGCTCGAAAGAAAATCGCGATTGATGTCCGTCTCGATGTAGCCGGGGCACAGCGCGTTCACGCGAATGTCGTAGCGCGACCATTCCAGCGCCAATGCCTTCGTCAGATGGATGACACCCGCCTTGGAGGCCGCATATGCAGCAACATTTCCAGCGACGCGAAGCCCCAGTATCGACGCGATGTTGACGATGGCTCCGCCGTGGCCGTTTTGCTTCATCACCCGGGCGGCGGCCTGGGCCACCAGGAAAACACCTTTGAGATTGGTGTCGATGACCTGATCCCATTTCGCCTCGCTGAGGTCGAATGCAGCGCCTGAACCCGAGACGCCGGCGTTGTTGACAAGAATGTCCAAGCTCTTGCCCGAGGTTTCGAAAAAGGAAGCAACGGCAGCCCCATCCGTCACGTCCAGTTGCACCGCATCTACGCTTGCGCTGCTGTCCGCCATCTCGGCCACAGCTCGATCGAGAGCGTCCTTGTTGCGCGCCGTCAACACCACGCGCACGCCAAAGCGCGCCAAGAGCTTGGCAAAATGCAATCCAAGTCCGCTCGAGGCCCCTGTGACCAGCGCGGACTTGCCGGACAGATCCGTAAACAACATCCTTCCCCCCTCGTGTCCTGAGCCAGGCGGTTCTGCGTTTTTCCGAGAGACGGTGAACGCCCTACGCGTTGCGCCTCTTGCCCTCCATGAGGTCGAGCACGGCCTGGGCCGCATGGAGGACATTGGTGCCTGGCCCGAAGATGGCGGCGACGCCGTGATCGTGGAGGTACTGGTAGTCCTGGCGCGGCACCACGCCGCCGACCACCACGATGACGTCCGAGGCGCCTTTTGCCTTGAGCGCCTCGACCAGTTGAGGCGCCAGGGTCTTGTGGCCGGCCGCCAGCGAGGACATGCCCACAAGATGGACCTTCAGCTTCGCCGCAAGGTCCGCCGCTTCCTGCGGCGTCTGGAACAGCGGCCCGGCGATGACGTCGAAGCCGATGTCGCCAAAGGCCGAGGCGATGACCTTGGCGCCGCGGTCGTGGCCGTCCTGGCCGAGCTTGGCCACCAATATCCTGGGAGCCTCTCCCTGGTCGGCCCGCAGCGCTTCGAGGCGTTTCACCAGCATCTCGTATTCCGGCTCCCCACGATAGGCCGCTTCATAGACCTTGCGCACCACCTTCGGGGCGGCGGCATGGTCGCCAAAGACCATGCGCAGCGCCTCCGATATCTCGCCGACCGTTGCGCGTGCCCGGGCAGCCTCGACTGCGCCCGCCAGGATATTGCCCTCGCGGGAGCGGGCGACGTCGCCCAGCGCGGATAGGGCCGCCGCGACCTTTTCGGGATCTCGCTGGCGCCTGACCGTTTCGATGCGGGCGATCTGCGCGGCCCGCACC
>NZ_RZTO01000261.1:0-7344 GCF_003997225.1 Mesorhizobium sp. M2C.T.Ca.TU.002.02.1.1 | reverse complement strand
CCGCGACGCCGTCGGCGCGCACACCCACGCCGTCGCGGATCTTGCGCGAGGTGCCGTTTGCCTGAAATTTCGGATGCAGCTTGCCGTCGATGACCAGCATCGGTCCGGACTGCGTTGCATAGTCCACGCGCGGCGGACGCTTCACGTAATCCCTGGTCGCGCGAACGCCTGCCTTGCCGGCGCTGAGATAGAAGATGCCGTTCGGCTGCATGGAAAAATTGCCGGTTCCCGATCCGGTCCTCGCCGGCGTGACCTGCTCGCCACGTTCGACATAGAGCCCGACCGGCGCGAGGTTCGGATGATACATGCCGGCATTGATGCCGAAGAGCATGGTGCGCCCCGTCGCCTGCTGCGCGCTGCGCAGATTGTGCAGAGACCGGTAGAGCTCGCCGTCCTTGTCTTTCCAGAACAGTTCGATGGAAAAATGCTTCGGATCGGTCTCGCAGACCAGGTAGGTCGCGTTCTCGAAGGTCTGGTTGCGGCAGGGCGGCAGCGCCGCCAGCCACTGGCCAAGGCCCATGCCCGCGCCAACCGCGGCAGGCACCGCCGATTTCACCAGCCCGGCCAGCAAAGGCACCGATTGCAGCAGCGTCACTAGATCCATCAGAGCCCCCGAAGAAATAGCGGATTGCGTGGCGGTCTCTAGGCCAGGCCAGGGTGTGTCGAGATTCAGGTCAGGCCGAGCCGAAAATGGTGGCTTCCGAGAACCGGAGCGGAGCGTACTTAAGTACGTGAGCACCGGAAGCGCAGGAAGCCGCCATTTGCAGGCCGGGCCTCACCTGAATATCGACACACCCTAGGTGAGCCAGCCGGCCGCGACGCCTATCAGCAGCACCACGCCGAGCAGACCGCGATAGATGACGAACGGCCAGGCGGAGAAGCGTTCGAGCACCCGCATCAGTCCCCAAATGGCGAAGAAGGCCGAGATCGAGGCGACGACGAGGCCGACAGCCAGGATCGACCAGCCATGCGCGTCGAGGTGCACCTTGTGCAGTTCATAGAGCTCCTTGAGGCCGGCGAGCGCGATGGCCGGCAAGCCGAGCAGGAAGGACAGGCGCGCCGCCTCCGGCCGGGCAAAGCCCAGCCCCATCGCCGCCGTCAGCGTCGAGCCCGAGCGCGAGACGCCGGGAATAAGCGCGCCGACCTGGGCGATGCCCACCAGCAGCGCGTCGAGGATCGATGCCTGGCGCAGCATGAGCTTGTGGCTGGCGAAAATCTCGGCGAGCGCCAAGAGGATCGCCATGGCTATGCAGGCCCAGCCGATGACTGCGAGCCCGCGCAACGGCGAATTGCAGGCGTTGAGCACGCCGGAAAGCGCAAGGCCCGCAATGACGATCGGGACGGTGGCAAGCACGATGCTGATCGCAAGGCGGAAATAGCGGTCTCCGAAATCGCGGCGCGAGATCGCCGAGATCGATCCGAACAGCACGTCCCTGACGTCGCTCCAGAAATAGCTGACCACCGCCGCCAGCGCCGCCAGTTGCATTGCGGCGGAGAAGGCCGAGCCGGGGTCCTGCCAGCCGAGCACGGCCGGCACAATGCGCATATGCGCGGTCGATGAGATCGGCAGCAATTCGGTGATGCCTTGCACGATGCCCAGAAACGCCACCTTGGCATAACCCAGGCCGACAAAGCCGGTATCCAACCCTTGAGTGCAGACGTCGGTCATCTCAATCCTTTTCCCGACGCCCCGGCCCCTGCCGAGGCAAAAGTGAATCGTCATTCGAAAGCCCTGGAAGACAGGCTTAGCCTCACGATAGCGTGATTCCAACTCACGGATTTGTAAGGTGCCGCTAATCCTGCTTGACAACGTTTGGTTACATATTATGATCCGCTAATCTTACAGTGTAAGGCAAATCGGAGGAGCATCAGATGTCGACTGCCGCCCTCTCGGAATTGGAGCCGGTCGCGCCGCCGGAAACGCATGCTGCGGAAATTGCGATCGAGGAGGTATCGCGTGATACCAGCCGCACCATCGAGCGCGCCGAAGTGGCTGCCTGGCTCGACCTCTACGAAGCGGCGCCCGCCGATTTCGCGGCGCGGCAAGGGCTTTCGATCGCAAGCGACGGCGATCTGGTCTGGACCACCTGCACGACGATCCCGTTCATCCATTTCAACTGCGTGAAGAATATCGGTGTCGACGGTCCGGCGACCGAAGACCAGGTCGACGCGCTGCTCGCGCGCTACCGTGATGCCGGTATCATGCGGCCGTGGTTCTATACCAATCCGCATGCCGAACCGGCGCGGCTGCGATGCTGGCTGGAAGCGCGCGGCCTGCAGCACCAGGGCGGCTGGGAGCGCATCCATCGCGACGCGACGCCGCTGCCGGACGAACCGCTTTTCCCGGGCGACCCGCTGATCCCGGTCGACGATCTGGTGGTCGAGGAGGTCACGCCCAGGACAGCTTCCGAATGGGCTTCCTTCATCGATGCCAAATACAGGCTCCCCACCTCGCCCTGGCTCATGGCGCTTGTCGGCCGCAAGGGCTGGCGTCACTACATGCTGAAACGCAGGGGTGCGGTCGCCGCCGTGCGCTCGCTCTTCATCTCAGACGGCGCCGCCTGGAGCGGCATCGATGCGCCGGTGCCCGGCATCATGGCGCCGAGCTTCGATCTTGACGCCATGCTTGGCGAAAGGCTGGTTCGCGACGGCATCGCCGCCGGCGCAAAACTTTTTGTCGCCGACATCGAGGCGCCGCGCCCCGACCGCGACGGACCGGCCTATCGCAACTACGACCGGCTCGGCTTCAAGCTCGCCTATTTGCGCAATCATTACAGCTACCTGCCCGCGCATTCGAGTTGATCGGCAGCCGTTGTCCCTGCGCAATTCCGGCGGGAAACTGACATTTTGTGTGCCGCCTCAGCGGTAGAGCCACTGCTTCAGGCAGCTTCTTGCCACCACATGCGCCGGCGGCACCGAGGCCTGGTCGATGCGGGAATCATCGCCGGCCCTGTCGCGCGCCTTTTCCAGAAGCAGGCGAAGCTCGGCCGGGCGCACGCGGTCACGGGCCATCACGAGTTGGACCATCGGGTCGTTCAAAAGCTCGTCCAGGGTGTTGATGCTCTCGCTCATCCGTCGCCTCCTCGATGCCTGCCCGCATGGCGCTTAGATAGGCAGCCAATGATGGCCCGCCAATGACGCTTTGCCGGCTATCTCGTGAATCGAAGATGAAATTTTTGTGCAGGCCTGCGTCGCAATGACTCAGGCCGGCGGCGCGCCTTCATATTGCGGCAGGCCATCGTCGAGCATCACCCAGGGCTGCTTCGAGGCGGTCCAGAAATGCATGTCGGGCCTGAACAGGGACGGGTCGTCGAGTGACCCCGACGTGACGCCGAGTATCCCCCTGGAGTCGCGCCGTGAGAACAGCGTCGTGCCGCAGGCCGGGCAGAAGCCGCGCTTGAGGTCCGGCGTGGAATTGATTGTCGCCACCGGACCTTCGACGGTCACGTCGTCGATACGGAACAGAAGTCGCGCATTGAAGGCGGCGCCGATCGCTCTCTGGCAGATCCGGCAATGGCAGACCCGTTCGTTGACCGGTTCGACTTCGGCCTTGTAGCGCACCGCGCCGCACAGGCATCCGCCCTCATATTTTGCCATGGCAAGCTTCCTGTTCGTGGACTGTCGGCACGCTGTAGAGCAGGATGACGTTTCGTTGAATCGTCATCCTGCTCTAACCCTTTGTTGAAGCATGATCTTTTCCGAAAACCGGTTCCCACTTTTCGGGATCATGCTCTAACCGCCGGCGCGGCAGCGTCAATCAAAAAGCATTGATGGGACGCGATCGGTAACGGTGATGAAGCGTCCGACGCTCAGGATCAGTGGCGCTTGGCCTGCACGAGATAGGCGTCGATCGTGGTCTCGCCGAGCCACTTGGCGGCTTCGAGCCGGTGCAGCCCCTCAACCAGGATGTGGCGCTTGCCGTCGTGCCGCACCTGGATCGGCGTCTTCATGCCATTCTCGAGGATATCCTCGGCAAGATGGCGCACGGTCTCGGGATGCAGCGTCTTGCGACGCGCCGTCGGCACGTAGATGTCGTCGACCTTGACCTTTTGTACCCGCAGCATGTCGACTCCCCGGCACTGAACGTCGCCTTCCGATGAAATAGTCTGTTTGCCGGATATGGCCAAGCGCGCGCTGGCCCGATGCTTTCCATTTGACGCTCGGCCGGTCAATGGTCTCAATGACGGCCTCGTGATCTCAGGTGTTCCTTGACGCAACTGCCCACCGAATTTCCCGACTTCGGACTGACGCCCGAGCAGCGCCGCGAAGCGGTGCGCGGCCATTATTACGAATGGCCGGGAATGGATGGCTCCGGCGGTGAGATCTGGTGTTACAGCGACCGGTTTTCCTATCATCCGGGCGAGACGGTGACGCTTTTCGTCAGCGCGACGGCGCCGCAATTCAGCCTTGCCGTCATCCGCGACGGCAACAGCGAGACCAAGGTCTTCGAGGGAGCAGGCCTGTCGGCGCGGTGGCAGGATACGCCCGACCAATGCTCGGTCGAAGGCTGCGGCTGGGAGGCTTCGTTCGAATTCCGCATCGGCGACGACTGGCCGTCCGGCGCCTATCGCGTCACGCTTCTTGCCGACGGCCGCGACGGCAATCCGATCCGCAGCCACCATCTTTTCATCGTAGCGCCCTTACCCGGTCGCAAGCCAGGCCGCCTGCTGCAGGTCGCCGCCACCGGCACCTGGACCGCCTACAACACCTGGGGCGGCTCGAACCATTATCAGGGCATCACCGGCCCGAACCGCGACCAATATGCCACGACGGTATCGACGCAGCGCCCCTGGTGCCGCGGCTTCGTCGTGCTGCCCAAGGACGCGCCGCGCGTGCCGCTGGACGTCGCGGTGCCGCCAAAGACCGTGCCGCGCTATCCGCATATGGAGTGGGCCTTCGCCACTGGCCATTCGAAGAAATACGCCTCTTCGGGCTGGGCGAGCTACGACAGCCATTTCTTCCGCTTCGCCGAGCGTGCCGGCTATGCGATCGATCTCGCCAGCCAGCACGAGCTCCATTTCTCGCCCAACATCCTCGATGGCTATGATTGCGTCGTCTTCGTCGGGCACGATGAATACTGGACCTGGGAGATGCGCGACGCCGTCGACAATTACGTCGAGCGCGGCGGACATGCGGCGCGCTTCGCCGGCAATTTCATGTGGCAGACCAGGCTGGAGGACGAAGGCCGCCGCCAGGTCTGCTACAAATACAAGGCGCGCGCGGAAGACCCCGCCTATCGCGGCGGCGACGTCACCCGCGCCACCAACTCCTGGGAGGCGCCCGAGATCGGCCGCCCGGGCAGCGCCACCTTCGGCCTGAACGCCACCAGGGGCGTCTATGCCGGCTGGGGCGGCTGCGCGCCGCGCGGCGTGCGCGGCTTTCCGGTATACCGTCCGGAGCACTGGGCCTTCGCCGGCACCGGCATCTATTACGGCGACCTGCTCGGCGCCGACAGCCATGTCTATGGCTATGAGGTAGACGGCCTGGATTTCGAGATTCGTGGCGGCCTGCCCTACCCGACTGAAACCAGCGGCGCGCCCGATGGCTTGCAGGTGCTGGCCGTCGGCATGGCGAGCCAGGTCGAGGAAAGCGCCGACATCCCGATCGAGGACCAGTTCCTCACCGACGAGGACGGCCGCTTCACCGCCGAGACGCTTTTCGGCGAGGCGAGCGACGCCAATCTCGACAAGGTCAAGCGCGGCAACGGCATGATCGTCAATTTCCCGCGCGGCAAGGGCGAGGTCTTCCACGCCGGAAGCTGCGAATGGGTCGCCGGCCTGCTAAGGCAGGACGCGATGGTCGAACGCGTGACCAAGAATGTTCTCGACCGCTATCTTGGAAAGTCCTGACAATGCCGAAGTCCCAAGCCAAGCCCTCGCCCGAAATCGAAGCGCGGCCGCCATCCCATCTGTTCTATCTTTCCAGCCTGCGCCGGCCGCTCGTCGACCGCGCTGAGGGCATCTATTTCTGGACCAGGGACGGCCGCCGCTTCATCGACGGCTCGAGTGGGCCGATGGTCGCCAATATCGGCCATTCCAACCGCAACGTGCTCGACGCCATGAAGCGGCAGATGGATAAGACCACTTTCGCCTACCGCCTGCATTTCGAGAACGAGCCGGCCGAGGGGCTCGCGCGGGAGCTTGCCGGCAAGCTGCCTGAAGGCATGGACCGCATCTTCTTCGTCTCCGGCGGCTCGGAAGCGACCGAGTCCTGCATCAAGCTCGCCCGCCAATGGGCGGTCGCCACCGGCCAGCCCAAGCGCTGGAAGGTGATCACCCGCTTCCCCTCCTATCATGGCGGCACGCTCGGCTCGCTTTCCATCACCGGCGATGACGCGCTGGCCGAGACCTTCACCCCGATGATGAAGGTGATGCCGACCGTGCCGGCGCCGACGGCCTGGCGCGACCGCGACAACCTGTCGATGGAACAGCGCGGCCTCCGCTATGCCGACATGCTGGAGGAAAAGATCCAGTCCGAAGGCCCGGAAAGCGTTCTGGCCTTCATCATGGAGCCGGTCGGCGGCGCCGCAACGGCTGCGCTCGTCGCGCCCGACAGCTACTATCCGCGCATCCGCGAAATCTGCGACCGCTACGGCATCCTTCTGATCCATGACGAGGTAATGAGCGGGGCCGGCAGGACGGGCAAATTTCTCGGCGGCGACCACTGGAATTGCAAGCCGGACATCGTCGCGCTCTCGAAGGGGCTGGGCTCGGGCTACGCGCCGCTTGGCGCGCTGGCCGCGCCGATGCGGCTGGTCGAGCCGCTGCTTGCCTCGGGCGGCTTCCAGCACGGCCACACCTATGCCGGCAATCCGCTGGCCTGCGCCGCGGGCCTTGCCGTGCTTGGCGAGATGGACCGGCTCGATCTCATCGCCAACGCAGCCGCCATGGGCGACGTGCTGATGGCGGAGTTGAAGGGCCTGCAGAAGCGCTTCCCCTTCATCGCCGACGTGCGCGGCAAGGGTTTGCTCACCGGCGCCGAAATGGTCGCCGATCCGGAGACATTGAAGCCGATCGATCCGGCCCTGAAGGCAACACAGCGCCTGCTCGACCACGCCTATGCGCGCGGCCTCATCATCTATGGCCGCAAGGTCAAGGGCGGCGTCGACGGCGACAATTTCATGGTGGCGCCGCCGATGATCATCACCAGAGAGCAGATCGGCGAGATGATCTCCATCATCGGCGACTCGCTGGAGGCGCTGGCGCAGGACCTCGACCTGCCGATGGAAGGGTGATGAAGGTGTTTTGATGCCGGCGCCGGTCACCCTCCGCCCCGGTCGCATCGACGACGTGGAAACCATCCACGGCGCCCTGCTGCGCCTCGGCACCCATATCGGCGCGCATC
>NZ_RZTO01000260.1:0-7356 GCF_003997225.1 Mesorhizobium sp. M2C.T.Ca.TU.002.02.1.1 | reverse complement strand
ATGCTGAGCCAGGACGCCGGCCAGCTGATCCAGAGGAATCCCAAACTGGCTCGCCAGTTGCTGCAGGCGCTGGTCGCCAAGCGCTGCCTTGATCTCGTCGGGCGCGATCGGAAGATTTGAGGCGTTGGTGCTCAGCCAGGATTCGACGCGGTCGCCGAGGCCTGACTTCTGCAGCATGGCAAGCACGCCCTGGTAGCCGCCGACGCTGGTCAGCGCATCGGCCAGGAGGTTCGAGCCTCCGCCCTGCTGCCCGCCCTGCAATGCGCTTTGCAGACTGTCCAAAAATCCCATCTGGGAACCTCCCGTCGAAAAATCACATCCGCCGTCGCGCAGCGTTCAGGCGTGATCTATGCCGTTTCGCGGGATTGCGACACTTGACGAAGGTCAGGACCGAAGATGACGAAAGTCACATTCGGCGGCAGCCTGATCGCACCTGAACCAAGCGCGCCGTTCCTGCCACGCTCGTTTGCGGTAAGGGGCGGATAAGCTCGGTCCGACCCAGTTCGTAGGACGACTGGCGTGAGCCTCGTCATTGCGGTAGGTGACGATGGACAGGGCTGCCTAAATGCCACGCCCGACGCTCGACAGCCGGCGACGGCAATAAGTCGGTTGCCTGTCACACGAATTAGGATTTGATATAACGGTCGTCACAGTGTCAGTGAGCGTGAGAACCGAGGAAAGAAAATGAAAGCCGCCGAGCAAGCCGCAAAAGCCGCGGATGGAGCTGCCTCCGCCAATGGGTCGGAAGCCACGATCCATGCCGAGGCCACGATCGATCAGGTTCGCAATCTCCTGTTCGGAGGCGCGCAGCGATCGCTCGAAAGCAATCTGGCCGGTCTGCGCGAGGAGATGCAGGCCAGCATCAAGCAGCTCCAGGCGGACTTTGCGAAGGAGCTCGCGGCACTGCAGGCACACGTCCTGGAGCTCGAGCGGGAGACCGAACAGAAGCGGCTCGCCTCGCAAAGGGACATCGGCGCCGCGATTTCGGACCTTGGAGCAACCATCAGCGGGCTAGGGTCCGGCCGCGCGGGAAAGTAGCATGACGTCCGCCGCCGGCCAGAACCGCGAGATCGAGCAGCTTAGAAAACTGCTCTTTCAAACGGAGGCGGCGCGTCTCGAGGCGCTGGGAGCGGACGTCCTTCTCCTTCAGCAATATATCGGCAGCCCCGAACGGCTCGAAACCGCAACGGCCGACATCCTCGTCGCCGCGCTGGAACGCGCCGAAGTCGTTCGGCCGCGCGAGCTGGCCAATGTCATCGCGCCGTCGGTAGTCTCCGCGATCCGCAGCGAGATCAGAAATTCGCGCGACCTCATGGTCGACGCGCTCTACCCGATCACGGGCCGGTTGGTCAGCGCGGCCGTGGCGAACGCCTTCAAGGAACTCGTCGCGCGGCTGGAGCAGCGCCTCAATGCGCTCACATCGACGGAACTGTGGATCGGGCGCATCAAGTCGCTGGCGACGGGCCGTCCGATCAGCGAGTTCGTTCTGGCAAACGCCAGTCCGCCGCGCGTCAACCGGCTGCTGATGATCGAGCGCGGCAACGGACGCCTCGTCGCGGACTGGAAGCGCGACGAGACCTCCGACGAGCGGGCCGACCTGCTGAGCGCGATGGTGGCGGCGATCCTGGAATTTTCCGTCCAGGCCCTGGCCGGCGAAGGCAATCTGCAGCAGCTCGATTTCGGCGGGCGCGAGATCGTGCTTCGCGCTTCGCCCCGGTTCATCCTGGCGGCGGAATGCATCGGCCCCCTTCGCCCGGTCGACAACGCCAGGATCAATTCGCTTTTCTTCGACACGATCGAGAGTATGGACGGCGGCAAGGACTGCGACGCCGCCACGCTGGCTTCGCTGGCCACCTCCATCGAAGCCGATCCCGCCGCCGAGCTCAAACCGCGTCGGGGCGGAAAGGTCGCCTTGTTCGTGCTCGCGGCTCTTGTCGCCGCCGGGCTGGCATGGCTGGCGAGCGTCTATTGGACCCGCACCATGCTGGAACGCCGCACCAACGATGCGCTCCAGGAACTGGCCGGCAAGGAACCGCTGTTGGAAAGCTTTCCGCTGCGGCTGGACTTTGACCATCATGGCCGCAGCGTCTCGGTCTCCGGCATAGAACCAAGCCAGGTGCGGACGGCTCCGCTGATCGACGCCCTGGCCAAGGCCGCCGCGCCCTATCGGGTCGTCGGCCGGATCGGCGTTGTGCCGGGCATGGAACAGTCGGCGGCGCTGCGTGCCGATATCGACGGCCTGCGCCAGTCGGTGACCGGTCTCCAGGCGGGCATCGACGAAAATCGGCGGGCGATCGCCGAGCTGCAACAATCCCTTGCCGGCCTGCGCAAGTCCGCCGGCGAAACCGGCGAAGCGCTCGCCGGCCAGCGGCAGTCTCTCGCAGGCCTGCAGGCCCGTATCGACCGGACGCGCGGGCCGAGCCAGGAGGAGCTGCAATCCCTTGCCGGCCTGCGGGCGGGCATCGACGAGATACGCGCGGCGATGGCCGAGGAAGCAAAAGCCAGAAACCAGCAATACGAGGCGGTGCGGTCGATAGCCGACAGCCCCGCCGAGCGGCTCGATCGCTTCATGGCCTCGACGGCGATCTTCTTCGGCACGAACGACGCGTTTGCCGATGACAAACAGGCTGAGCAACAGATCCAGGATCTGGCCGGACTTCTTGCCGGCAACGACCTGAGAGTCCGGATTGTCGGCCACGCGGACGATACCGGGACGGAATCGACCAACCGCGTGGTTGCCCGCAAGAGAGCCGATCAGGTGGTGCGCAAATTGGTTTCGCTCGGGATCGAGCCATCGCGATTGTTCGTGGTCTCGCGCTCGTCGTCGGTACCGATCTCCGACGTGCCGAGCGAAGGGAACCGCCGGGTCACCTTCGAAAACGTGTTTCAAGCCGAGCGCCTTCAGTGATGGTCAGCGCAAAGGTCATGCTGCTGGGTGACATGGGCGTGGGCAAGACCTCGATCATGTACCGCCTCGTGCATGATCGTTTCGACGGCGAATACAAATCCACGCTCGGCGTCGAGGTGCTGAGCTACGACGTTCCGGCCGATCCGCTTCGCGGCGGCGAGGCGGCGCGCCTTGTGCTTTGGGACACCGACGGCGATTTCGGCGCGCGTATCTTCGACACCGTCTACGTCACCGGCGCGTCGGCCGCGATCATCGTCTCGGACGTGACGCGCCCGCAAACGGTGACGCGCATGGTCGAATTGGTCCGCAGCTTCGAGGCGCGATTTCCGGGCAGGCCGTACAGGGCGCTCGTGAACAAGATCGATCTCGCCGAAGCCCCCGGCAGCGCCGAAGAGATCGGCCAGCTGCCGCGATCGAGCGTCAAGTTCGTGAGCGCCAAGAACGGCGAGGGTATAGTGGAAGCCTTTGCCGAACTCGCCGAAACGATACGGCGTCGGCAGCTATAGAGCGGTCAGCCCCCGCCCGCCAACAATAACGTTGCCAAATCGTATCCCATAAGATACATTTAGCCATGATCGAAGTCATCACGACCAATGTATTCGACGCATGGTTCGAGAGCCTTCGTGACCGCAGGGCAAAAGCCCGGATTCAGGCACGCATCAGCCGTGTCGAATTCGGAAATCTCGGTGACGCCAAGTTTTTTGAAGGCATTGGTGAGCTCCGCATCGACTACGGGCCTGGCTACCGGATTTATTTTCTGAAGCGCGGAGACGTCATCGTCATCCTTCTGTGCGGCGGCGACAAAGCCAGCCAGAATCGCGACATAAGGCGAGCGCTGGAAATCGCCAAGGAGGTTTAGAAATGGCAATTACGACCAGCAAGTGGGACGCGGCCAAATTCCTCGACACAGAAGAGGATATCGTCGCTTATCTCGATGCCGTCATGGAGGAAGGCGATCTCTCTTTCCTGTGCAAGGCGCTTGGCGATGTTGCCCGGTCCAGGGGAATGACGGAGATCGCCAAGAAAACCGGCATGTCCCGTGAAAGCCTTTACAAGGCGCTCAGCGAAAAAGGGAATCCCTCCCTTTCTACGGTTGCAGCGGTCCTCGAGGCCATGGGACTTCGCCTGTCAGTAGCGCCTCGTGAACAAACGCACGCTGCATGACGCTTGACGTTCGTGTGACATGGCGAAGTAATCAGGAAGCTTGGTACGCCCAAGGGGAATCGAACCCCTGTTCCCGCCGTGAGAGGGCGGTGTCCTGACCGCTAGACGATGGGCGCGCTCAAGAACCGGCTACATAGGCTGGCGGCCGGGAAAAAGCAACTGAGCAGATTCCGGAAAAGTGTCGTACGGCTTTCCGGTAAGAATCTGCGACAGAACAAAGGACCTATGCGGGCCGGGTCAGCCCTGCCGTTTCGGCTCGATCAGGTCCCAGAGATTGCCGTAGAGATCGGCAAAGACCGCCACCGTGCCGTAAGCCTCGTGGCGCGGCGCCTCGCGGAACTCGACGCCCTTGGCGAACATCGCCTGATGGTCACGGGAAAAATCGTCGGTCTCGAGGAAGAGGAAGACCCGGCCGCCGGTCTGGTTGCCGATGCGGCTTGCCTGCTCCTCGCCGGATGCTTCCGCCAGCAGCAGCCGCGCGCCCTGGCCGTTCGCCGGCGCGACGGTGACCCAGCGCTTGCCGCCGCCGAGATCGACATTGCCGATCACCCGGCCGAGGCCGACGATGCTCTTCTGGTTCTTGAAGGTATCGTTGCCCGAGGTGCCGGTGACCGCGAGCGGGCTGAACTGGTCGAGCAGCGATTCCAGGATCGCATCGTCCGGCACGACGGGACCGGGTGCCAGCAGCGAAGCGCTGAAGGCCGCCAGTTTTGATTGCATGATCGAGAAGGTCGGCGTCGCGCCCATCGCATAGAGCAGGCTGTTGTTGTTGACGGTGTTGTCCTGTCCGCCCACCAGCATGACGGCAACGCCGGTGCTGGAACCGCCGATCGTGTACTGGCCCTTGAGATCGATGGTGATGTTGCCCTTGGTGCCCTGCGCCGTGCTCTCGCCATAGGCCGCCACCGAGTCGGCGCCCTGCGCGAACAGGCTGCCGCCGGCGGTCAGATGGACGAGGTTGGAGTTGCCCTGGCCGGTGGCGCTCTGGCCAAACATCGCATAGGAGCTAGCGCCCTTCACCCAGACCTGGCTGTCGGTGCTGGCCGTCGCCGCCGCCGCGTCGCCGATACCGCCTTGCGAGCCGGCCGCCGACTGGTTCATGTCGAGCGAGGAATTGCCGCCCGCGCCACCGCCGCCGCCGACCGCCTGGGCGACGATGCCGTGCGCGCGGTCGCCATCGGTCTCGATCGCGCCCGACTGGATGATGGTGACCGTGCCGCCGGTGCCCTTGGTGCCGCCCGGCGTGTTGAAGCCGATGGCATTCGGCCCGCCGCCGTCGTCATCGGCGCCGAAGCGGCCGAAGCCCGCGCCGCCGAAACCGCCGCCGCCGCCGACCGATTGCGCGATGATGGCGATGGAATCCTTGCCGTGCGTGATGATCTCGCCGGTGCGGGTCACCGTCACGTCGCCGCCGTCGCCACCATTGCCGCCGAGGCCGCCGATGGCCAGCGCGTTCGAGGCCTTGCCGCTGGCGTCGCCGCCATAACCGCCGCCGCCGCCGATCGACTGCGCCACCACGCCATGGGCGCGCGCGCCGAACGTCTCGATCTTGCCGGAGACGTCGACCTCGACCTTGCCGCCATTGCCGCCGCTGCCGCCGAAGCCGCCGATCTGCAGCGCCACCGAGCTGTCGCCGGCCGTGTCGGCCGTCACGGTTCCGCCGTAGCCGCCGCCGCCGCCGATCGACTGGGCGAAGATGCCGATCGCGCCGTCCTTGTTGGTGGTGATGACGCCGTCATTGTTGACGATGACATGGCCGCCGTTAGCGCCGTCGCCGGCCGGCAGGGAAACCGCGCCGCCGATGCTCATGTCGGCCGTCGAAGCACTGGCCGCTGCGCCCGAGGCGCCGCCGCCGCCGCCGACCGATTGCGCGAAGATGCCATGCGAAAGATAGCCGTAGGTCGTGATCTCGCCGTGGTTGTCGACGGTGACGTCGCCGCCGCGGCTGCCCGAGCCCCCGATGCCGCCGATCGACAGGTTGACCGCGACGTCCTCGGCCTCGCCGGTCTCGGTCGAGCCGCTGCCGGCCGCGCCGCCGCCGCCGCCGATCGACTGTGCGAAGACGCCGTAGGAATTGTCGCCGTTGGTGATGATCTGGCCGCTCGCATTGTTGATCACATGGACGAACTTGCCGATGCCGCCGTCGCCGCCGAGACCGCCGAGCGATGCCGCGATCGAAACCTTGGCGTCCGCCGATGTCGAGGCGGCCGCGCCGCCGACGCCGCCGCCGCCGCCGATCGACTGCGCCATGATGCCGTGCGAGTTGGCCATGTCAGTCTCGATGATGCCGCTGTTGGTGACATGCACCTCGCCGCCATCGCCGCCGCCGGCGCCCAGCCCGCCCATCGAGAACTTGACGTCGACCGTGCCGCCGTCGCTGCCGGTGCTCTTGCCCGCGCCGCCTGAACCGCCGCCGCCGCCGATCGACTGCGCGAAGACGCCGATCGAGTTCTCCCGCTTGGTCCAGATGAAGCCGTTCGAATTGTTGGCGACTTCGACCAGCGCGCCGTTGCCGGCGCTGCCTCCGCCGCCGGCGATGGCGCCGCCAATGGCGTATTCGGCCGTGGCGCCGGCCGAGGCCGAGCCGCCGACGCCACCGCCGCCGCCGATGGAACTGGCGCTGATGCCGTAGGAGAAGGCGCCGTCGGTGATGATCCAGTTGTTGTTGGTGACGGAGACCTCGCCGCCATTGCCGGCCGTGCCGCCCGGAAGGGCGAGAGCCACGCCGATCGAAACCGAGGTCGAGCCTTCATCGCCGGAGCCGATATCGCCGCCTACGGTTTCGTCCGAAGCCGACGCGGCGCCCGCCGCGCCACCACCGCCGCCAACCGACATCGCCATGATGCCGGTGGAGCCGAAGCCCGACGTGAGGATGATGCCTGTGTTGTTGACCGTGACCTTCATGGCGTCGGCCGCGCCGCCACCCGAGCCGGCGAGGCCCATATTGACGCTGACGCTGGTCTGGCTGGTGCCACCGATATTGTAGGACTTGGCCGTGCTGGAGCCGCCGATGCCGCCACCGCCGCCGATCGACTGCGCCATGATGCCGGACGAGAAGGCGCCGGTCGTGGTCAGATTGCCCGAATTGATGACATCGACCCTGTTGCCGTAGACGACCTGGCCGCCGCTGCCGCCCATGGCAAAGTTTGCGTTGACGGTGACGCCGTCGCCGCCGCCCAGGGAAGCCGAACCGCCGGTGCTGGTGCCGCCATTACCGCCGCCGCCGCCGATCGACTGCGCCACGATGGCGCTGGAGGAATCGCCGTCCGTGGAGACGGTCATCG
>NZ_RZTO01000025.1:0-17835 GCF_003997225.1 Mesorhizobium sp. M2C.T.Ca.TU.002.02.1.1 | reverse complement strand
GCCGAGATCGACATGCTCGATCGAATGTCCGTCGGCGCGTAGCGCGCCGACCAACTCGGCGAGCAGCGCGAAGGCGTCGTCGAAGGGCTGCAATTCGGTGATCTGGCTGCCGATATGGGTGTCGATGCCGGTCACCTTGATGCCCGGCAATTCAGCCGCGCGGGCATAGACCTGCCGGGCGCGCTGCCATGGGATGCCGAACTTGTTCTCGGCCTTGCCGGTCGAGATCTTCTTGTGGGTCCTGGCATCGACATCCGGATTGATGCGCAGCGAGATTGGCGCCACCTTGCCGAGCGCAGTCGCGCGCGCCGACAGCAATTCCAGCTCGGGCTCGGATTCGACGTTGAAGCAAAGGATGCCGGCGTTGAGGGCGAAATCCATTTCCCGCGCGGTCTTGCCGACGCCGGAAAACAGGATCTTGCTGGCCGGTATGCCGGCGGCCAAAGCGCGGCGCATTTCGCCTTCCGAGACCACGTCGGCGCCCGCGCCCTGCTTGGCCAGCGTCCTCAGAACGGCCTGGTTGGAGTTCGCCTTCATGGCGTAACAGACCAGCGCGTCGAGGCCGGCGAAGGCCTCCCTGAAGACGCGGAAATGCCGGGTCAGCGTCGCCGTCGAATAGCAATAGAAGGGCGTGCCGACCGCTGCTGCGATATCAGGGATCGCGACCTCCTCGGCATGGAGCACGCCGTCGCGGTAATCGAAATGGTTCACGAGGTTCGGTTCCGGAAGTTGGAGCGGTATGAGATCGGGTCGATCTCGTCGGCTCTAGAGCAGGGGATCGAGGATGAATTTCCTGTCCTTGACCGGTTTTTCCGGCTCGGGCGGCACCGGCTGCTTGGCTTTTTCCGCATCCTTGCGTGCCTGCACCGCCGCCTCGTAAGGCGTGTCGAGGCCGGTCTTCCTGCCGCAGGCGGTAACGGTGACAACCGCCGCCAGCAACGCCAGCGTCACCAAAATCCTGCTACGGGTCATCGATCCATCCGTTCGAAACTGTTTATTGTGCTGCGCTTTTAACCGAGTTTTCGGCGCTTTGCATCCCGGCATTTGTTTTCATGCATGTCGTTGTCCCAGAACCGCTACGCACTTCCGGGTGACATGCATCAAGCCTTGGCGAGCCGCTTTTTCCAGTAGCGGATCTGCTTTCGCACTTCCGACGGCGCGGTGCCGCCGAAGCTCACCCGGCTCTTCACCGAATTCTGTACGGCAAGCACCGAGAAGATGCCGTCGGTAATGCCGGGATGGATCGAACGCAGGTCGTCCAGCGAGAGCTTCTCCAGCCCGACCTTCTTTTCCTCGGCGAGCGCCACGGCGCGGCCGGTGACATGATGGGCCTCGCGGAAGGGCAGGCCCAGATTGCGCACCAGCCAGTCGGCAAGGTCGGTCGCGGTGGCGTGACCGGCGCCGGCGGCCTTCTTCATGGCGGCGGCGTTGACGGTCATGTCGCGCACCATGCCGGTCGTCGCCGCCAGCATCAGGTCGAGCGTCTCGGCGGCGTCGAAGACCGCTTCCTTGTCCTCCTGCATGTCCTTGCCATAGGTCAGCGGCATGCCCTTCATCACGGTCAGCAGGCCGACGAGATGGCCGTTGACGCGGCCGGTCTTGCCGCGCACCAGCTCGGCGGCGTCCGGATTCTTCTTCTGCGGCATGATCGAGGAGCCGGTGGAGAAGGAATCCGAGAGCCGGATAAAGCCGAATTGCGGCGTCGACCAGATGATGATCTCCTCGGCCAGCCTGGAGAGATGCGTCGCGCAGATCGCGGCGAGGCTCAGGAACTCGAGCGCGAAGTCGCGATCCGAGACGCTGTCCAGCGAATTGCGGGTCGGCTCGCGGAAACCCAGCGCCTTCGCCGTCATATGGCGGTCGATGGAAAAGCTGGTGCCGGCAAGGGCCGCCGCGCCCAGCGGGCTTTCATCCATGCGCTCGATGGCGTCGCGGACGCGCGAGAGGTCGCGGCCGAACATCTCGACATAGGCCATGCAGTGGTGGCCGAAGGTCACCGGCTGCGCCGCCTGCATATGGGTGAAGCCTGG
Organism: Mesorhizobium sp. M2C.T.Ca.TU.002.02.1.1; assembly: GCF_003997225.1. NCBI lineage: Bacteria > Pseudomonadati > Pseudomonadota > Alphaproteobacteria > Hyphomicrobiales > Phyllobacteriaceae > Mesorhizobium > Mesorhizobium sp. M2C.T.Ca.TU.002.02.1.1. The sequence continues at coordinate 15,805 of NZ_RZTO01000025.1, read as the reverse complement.
CATGACGGTCGCCGCGTGCTCCTCGGCGCGTTCGAGGAACGCGGCGATCAGGTCTTTCAACGCCAGGGCGACGCGCTGGCATTCCTGCTTGACCCAGAGCCTCAGATCGACCGCCACCTGGTCGTTGCGCGAGCGGGCGGTGTGCAGGCGTCCGGCCGCCGGACCGATCAGGTCGGCAAGGCGGGCTTCCACATTCATGTGGATGTCTTCGAGCCTGGTCGAGAATTCGAACGTGCCGGCCTCGATCTCTTTCAGGATCGTGTTCAGCCCGTGGGCGATTTTTTCTTGATCGGCCGCCGAAATAATGCCCGTTTCAGCCAACATCTCGCTATGGGTGATCGATCCGCTTATGTCCTGCGCGTAGAGCTTGCGGTCGAAGCCGATCGACGCGTTGATCGCTTCCATGATCGCGGCCGGACCCGAGGCAAAACGTCCGCCCCACATCTGGTTGCTGGCCTTCTTGTCGCTCATCGCTATAACCCGTGCTCCGGAGCAGTTTTGAAAATGGCAGACGGCAAGAGATTCTTTTTTCCGGCTACGCGCCTCATCCTCGCCGCTTTGGTGGCGGGCGTGCTGGCCGGCGCGGTGGCGGTATATGTCAGCGAGAGCGGTTTTGGCAACAACGCTCCCGAGAAGGTCGCAGCTGCCACCGGCAAGGACGATGCCGCCTGCGCGGCCAAGGCCGACCGGGCCAAGGCCATTGCGGCGAAAGCCGTCGGCCAGGTCGCGGCGCTGCAGCCGGCCGATCCGCCGCAGTCGCTGAAGAGCCTGGCCTTCAACGGTCCCGACGGCAAGCCGATGACCATCGCCGACCATGCCGGCAAGACCGTGTTGCTCAATCTGTGGGCGACATGGTGCGCGCCATGCCGCGCCGAGATGCCGGCACTCGATGCGCTGCAGAAGGAGAAGGGCAGCAATGCGTTCGAGGTCGTTGCGGTCAATGTCGACACCGGCGACGACACGAAGCCGAAGAAGTTCCTCAAGGAGATCGGCGTTCAAACGCTCGGCTTCTACCGGGACCCGACGATCGCGCTGTTCAACGAGGCGAAGACGCGCGGGCTGGCGCTGGGGCTTCCGGTCACCATGCTGATCGACGCGGACGGCTGCCTGATCGCGCACATGAACGGCCCGGCCGAGTGGTCGAGCCCCGACGCCAAGCGACTGGTGGAAGCGGCGCTCGCGCCGTGACCCTCCGGGTTCTTGTCGATCCCGGAACGCCGTTACTTCACCCGCACCGTGACCACCAGCGCCTCGTGGTCGGCGCTCGGGCTGCCGTCCGGCAACACCGCGGGCAGTGTTGCCGGCATGCTTGCCGCGAGGCCGCGCGTGAAGAACCAGTCGATGTGGCCGGCAGGCGTGGTGTCGCCGGCTGCGCGCCGCTGGGTGGGCTTGTCGAACGCGTTGGCCGTCTTCCAGTCGTAGCCACGTTCGGCAAACGCCGCGAACAAAGGCTCATGCCGTTCCGGATACATCAGACGGTCCGGTTCGGCGGCAATGCGTGCCCGCCAGGCGACCGGATCGTCATTGCGTTCCGGATAGGTGGCGGTCAGCGTGTTGAAGTCGCCGCCGATCAGCACCGGCGCTTCCGCGTCGTATCTGTCGATGGCGTCGAGCAGGTGGCGCGTCTGGTCGGCACGGCCGGCGGGCGCGGTGCGGTTCTCGAGATGCACGGAGACCACGGTGACCCGGCGGTCGCCGACCATCACCTGGCCGCCGAGCGCCATGCGGCCGCCGACGCGCGGCTGGCCGTGCTCCGGCAGGAACCAGGCGCCGGCCGCGTCCAGGCGAACGAGAAAGGGCCGCAGCAGCGGAACGGCGCTGGTTATGGCGTTGCCATGGAAGCCCTCCGCGTTCTCGGCGCCGCCATTTGCCGCCTGCTCCGTCTCGTTGCCGGTGCCGAGTTCCAGGAACTCGACGCCATAGGCGTAGGAATGGCCCAGACGATCGGCGAGCCGGCTCAACAGATGGCCGTTGCCGGAGCGCGCCATGCCCTTGTCGACCTCCGATAGCAGCACGACCTGCGGCGCCTGGCCGGCGATCGTTGCGGCGACGGCATCGACGTGACGCAGCCGCTCGACGTTCCAGGCCATGACGGTCAGGCTCTCGCCGGCGCTTTCGCGCGACGCCTGGCCGCCGATCTCTATCTCGCCGAGGGCGGAAACGGCAGCGGCGTGGCGCAGATGGGTGGCGCTGTCGCGCGGGCCGTCCCGCATCGCGTTGCGGGCGGTGACGGGCACGTGCGTGAGCTGCGGGACCAGCATGTATCTTCTCATCCAGTTAGCCGGTTAACGACGTAGGTCTTTTCGCCGCTTCGAAGCGCCCTAGCTTCCTGGATCAGGATGACGTTTCGTTGAATCGTCATCCTGATCCAATTCTTTGTTGGAGCATGATCTTGTCCGAAAACCGGTTCCCACTTTTCGGGATCATGCTCTAGAGCGCCGATGTGACGGTTTCATGCCGGCGCGACCGCTGCCAGGGGGAGGAGAGACTGGCTGTCCACAGGGACTTCGGGCCCACAACAGAACTGTCACATACCTTCTCTATGAGAGCGGGCAAGGACTTGCGCAAAACCCTTGTCACACTGCCACTCAAGAGGGAAAACCATGACGATCATCAAGCGGGGCTTCGCTGCCCTTGCCGCCGGCGCGCTCAGCACCGCGCTCGCGGTTCCTGCTTTCGCGGAGCCGGTCAAATTCGATTTCTGGTTCGGTCTTTCGGGCGATCTCGCCCGCGTCGTCGACACGCTGTGCAAGAACTTCAACGATTCCCAGAAGGACTACGAGGTCGTCTGCACCAGCCAGGGCAATTACGACGCCACGCTGCAGAACACGATCGCCGCCTTCCGCGCCGGCAAGCAGCCCACCGTCGTCCAGGTCTATGACGTGGGCACCGCCACCATGATGCTGTCGGGCGCCTACAAGCCCGCCGACAAGCTGATGGAGGAGAACGGCTACAAGATCGACTACAGCGACTATTTCCCCGGCATCGCCCGCTACTACGCGACGTCGAAGGGCGAGATGCTGTCCTTCCCGTTCAACTCCTCGACGGCGCTGATGTACTGGAACAAGGACGCCTTCGCCAAGATCGGCAAGACCGAGGCGCCGAAGACCTGGGAAGATGTCGGCGCCGACCTGAAGGCGCTGAAGGACGCCGGCTATGAGTGCCCGATGGCGATCAACATCTCGGCCAACGAGAGCTGGCAGCTGATGGAGCAGTTCTCGGCGCTGCACAACCAGCCGGTCGCCACCAAGAACAACGGCTATGACGGTCTCGACGCCCGTCTGGAAGTCAACAAGACCAAGTTCGTCCAATACGTCACCGACTTGAAGAAGTGGTATGACGCCGGCCTGGTGAAGATCAAGTCGAAGGATCTCGGCCAGGACATGGTGCAGGCCTTCGCCACCGGCACCTGCCAGGTCATCCTGACCTCGGTCGGCGACCACGGCACGGTCGGCCGCACCCAGAAGGAAGGCATGAACTGGGACGTCGCCGAGTTGCCGGTCTATGCCGGCACCGAGCGCAAGAACTCGCTGGTCGGCGGCGCTTCGCTGTGGGTGCTGTCGGGCAAGTCGGACGCCGAATACAAGGGCGCGGCCGCGTTCCTCAACTTCATCCACGACCCCAAGACCGCTTTGTTCTGGTCGACCAACACCGGCTATATCCCGGTGACGAAGTCGGGCTTCGATTTCATGAAGTCCAACGGCTTCTACGACAAGGCGCCCTATAAGGGCCGTGAAGTGGCGATCGAGAGCCTGACCGCGTCGGAGCCGACCGAGATCACCCGTGGTGTGCGCCTCGGCAACTTCACCCAGATCCGCGCCGAGTTCGGCACGCAGATGCAGGCGATCTTCGCCAACAAGGTCAGCGTGCAGGAAGGCCTCGACACGCTGGTCAAGAACGGCGACGCGATCCTCGAGCGCTTCCAGCAGACCTATCCGGGTAAGACCCTGCCCTGATCCCGGATGGCGGAACGGCCGCCCGTCGAACCTCGACGGGCGGCCATTTCATATGGTTTTGATCCCACGCATGTCTTTGTCCCGAAACCGGTTCCCACTTTCGGGAGACATGTTCTAATCTGTCCCGCGAAGGCGGGCTGATGGGTTCCACTGCATCGGCGGATCGATGGAAAAACGCGTCACTTTCGGCAGATGGACGATCGGCATCCTGTTCGCGGTGCCGCAACTGTTCCTGATCTTCACCTTCTTCTACTGGCCGGCCGGCCAGGCGGTCTACTGGTCGCTGACGCTGCAGCAGCCCTGGGGCGGCGGCAACATCTGGGTCGGGCTCGACAATTTCCGTTCGATCCTCGCCAACGCCGACTACTGGAACTCCATCACCGCCAGCATGATCTTCGCCGGTATCAGCACGGGCCTGGCGATGGTCATCGCGCTGGTGCTCGCCGCCCTGACCGACCGGCAGCTTGCCGGCTCATGGCTCTACCGCGTCGTTCTGATCTGGCCCTACGGCATCGCCGCGCCGGCTCTGGCGCTGGCGTTTCGCTTCATCCTGGCGCCGGAAGCCGGCTTCATGGCGGTGGTCAACAAATTCTGGCCCGGCTTCTGGGATCCCGGCCTCGACGGCGCCGACGCGATGGCCTCGATCATCATCGCCTTTTCCTGGAAATATGTCGGCTATAATTTCATCTTCTTCCTCGCCGCCTTCCAGGCGATCCCGCGTTCGCTGATCGAGGCGGCGGCGATGGATGGCTCCGGCGTCATCCGGCGCTTCTGGGACATCCAGTTCCCGCTGATCACGCCGACCATCTTCTTCCTGCTGGTCATCAACATCACCGAGAGCTTTCAGGATTCCTTCGGCATCGTCGACATCATGACCGCCGGCGGACCGGCCAACGCCACCAATCTGATGGTCTACAAGATCTATTCCGACGGCTTCAAAGGCCTGGATTACTCAGGGGCCGCCGCGCAGAGCATCATCCTGATGCTGCTCATCGTCGCGCTGACCATCGTCCAGTTCCGCTTCATCGAGCGGCGCGTGCATTATCGTTGAGGCGGGCCATGGTCGAGCGCACCCCGATCCTCAATTTCTTCACGCATCTGATCCTGTTCGCCGGCTTCGTATTCTGCGTGGCGCCGTTCGTCATCGTGGCGATCGCCGCCTCGCACAATCTGAAGGACGTCAACGACGTGCCGATGTCGCTGCTGCCGGGCAGCGATTTTTGGGTCAACATCAAGACGGCGTGGACGACGGCCGATCTCGGCCCGAAGCTCTTCAACTCCTTCGTCATGGCGTTCGGCGTCGCCGCCGGCAAAGTGATCATCTCGGCGCTGACGGCCTTCTCGATCGTCTATTTCCGCTACCCTGGCCGGATGCTGATCTTCTGGCTGATCTTCATCACGCTGATGCTGCCGCTCGAAGTGCGCATCGTGCCGACCTATGCGGTGGTCGCCAATGTGCTCGAGCCTTATCAGGCGATCATGGACCTGACAGGGCTATCCTGGCTGATCGAGAAGATATCCGGCGTCCAGGTCCAGCTCAGCCTCGGGCTGCTCAATTCCTATAGCGGCCTGATCCTGCCGCTGATCGCGACCGCCACCGGCACCTTCCTCTACCGCCAGTTCTTCCTGACCGTGCCTGACGAATTGACCGAGGCCGCGCGCATGGACGGCGCCGGCGCGCTGCGCTTCTTTGTCGACATCCTGTTGCCGCTGTCGCGCAACAACATGGCGGCGCTCGGCACCATCATGTTCCTGTGGGCCTGGAACCAGTATCTGTGGCCGCTGCTTATCACCACCGACCAGTCGCACGCGATGGCGGTGACGGAGCTGAAGCAGCTCATCCCCAATGTCGGCGGCGCGCCGGAATGGCATATCGCCATGGCCGGCACGCTGATCATCATGCTGCCGCCGCTCTTCGTCGTGGTCTTGATGCAGCGCTGGTTTGTGCGCGGCCTGATCGCCACCGAAAAATAGGGAGACGTAAAATGGCCTCCATCACCATCCGCGGCGTCAAGAAGAACTACGCCAAGACGCAGGTCGTGCATGGCGTCGACCTCGACTTCGCCTCGGGCGAATTCGTCGTCATCCTGGGGCCGTCAGGCTGCGGCAAGTCCACGTTGCTCAGGATGATCGCCGGGCTGGAAGAGATTTCGGACGGAACGATCGCGATCGACGGCGCGGTGGTCAACAAGCTCGAGCCGCGCGAGCGCGGCTGCGCCATGGTGTTCCAGAACTACGCGCTCTACCCGCATATGAGCGTGGCGCAGAACATCGGCTATTCGCTGAAGGTGGCCGGCGTTTCCGCCGCCGAGCGCACCCAGCGCATCCAGGCGGTGGCGCGCGTCCTGGAGCTGGAGCACCTGCTCGACCGCAAGCCGATGGCGCTGTCGGGCGGCCAGCGCCAGCGCGTCGCCATGGGCCGCGCCATGATCCGCGAGCCGAAAGTGTTCCTGTTCGACGAACCGCTCTCCAACCTCGACGCCAAGCTGCGCGTGCAGATGCGCTCCGAGATCCGCAAGCTGCACCGGCGTCTCAGCGCCACCTCGGTCTTCGTCACGCATGACCAGGTCGAGGCGATGACGCTGGCCGACCGGCTGGTGGTGATGAATGGCGGCCGCGTCGAGCAGGTCGGCACGCCGGCGGAAGTCTACAGCCGGCCGGCAAGCCGCTTCGTCGCCACCTTCGTCGGCGCGCCGGCGATGAACATGCTCGAAGGCACCGTCACGCTGGACGGGCTGTCGCTGCTCGGCGACAGCCGCAAGCTCAACGTGTCGCGCACGGGCCTGCCCGTCGGCGCGAAAGTCGCGGTCGGCATCCGGCCGGAGGCGGTGCGCATGGTGGCGGCGGGCACGCCCGGAGCGCTGGCGGCGAGCGTCGACCTCATCGAGGAATTGGGCGCCGGCCGGGTCATCTATGTCGATCTCGACGGCGCGCCGTTCTCCATCGTTACGTCGGAGACCGTCCATCCCGAACCGGGCAGCACGGTCGGCCTGCAGTTCGCCGAATCGGACCTGCACTTCTTCTCCTCGGAGACGGGCGGCAGGCTCGACGTGTTCAAGGCCTCGGTGCCCGAACCGGCCCCGGCGACTTTGTGAATTTGATTTGAGGGTTCATGCAATGAAAATCATCCAGGTCACCGACGTCCATCTCGGTCGTCGGCGCGAGATACGCTATGGCGCGAACCTGAATGAACGACTTGATCGATGCATCGATCATATCAATCAACGTCACAGCGATGCGACGCTCTGCATCTTCACCGGCGACCTGACCGATGACGGCGAGGCCGAGAGCTATGCCGACCTGAAGGCGGCGCTGAGTCGGCTCACCGTGCCTTTCCGTCTGCTGCCCGGAAACCACGACCGGCGCGCCAACCTCGTCGCCGCCTTCCCCGAGAATGGAACCGACGGTAACGGCTTCGTCCAGTCGGTTTTCGACGCGCCGGAAGGGCGGCTCGTCTTCCTCGACAGCCTGGCCGAAGGCCGCGTCACCGGCGAGCTGTGCGACAAACGGCTCGGCTGGCTCGATGCCCGGCTCGGCGAGGTGGCGGGCAAGGCGGCTTATATCTTCCTGCATCATCCGCCGGTCGAGCTCGGACTGACGCTGCTCGACCCGCTCGGCCTCGAACAGCCGCAGCGGCTCATCGATGTGCTGACCCGCCACGGCAATGTCCGCTACATCTTCTTCGGCCATGTCCACCGCGACATCGCCGGCACCGTCGCCGGCATTCCGTTCTCGGTGCAGCGCGGCATGCATGCCCGCTTCATGCTCGACCTCGTCGGCGACGAAATGGTCGAACAGGCGCCGCCCGCCTATTCGATCATCCTGATCGACGGCGCCCGCGTCGTCATCCACAGCCGCGATTTCCTGGAGCAATGGCCGCTCTGGTCACCGGCGACGGGGCAGCGGGTGCGGTAGATCACCCGAGCAGCAGTGTCGGCGTTCCCTGTCCCTCGACCAGCTTTACCGCTTTCCTATCGAAGGACACGAAGGTTTCGCCACCGAGCCACTGACCGTCGAACGCGATCACGCCGTCGGCGAAATCGCCACCGGCGTCGAGCACGGCCAGGCCCGCCTCGATCGTCGGTCGGTTGGCTACGACGTTGCGCATGTCGAGGATGCGGCGGATCGAGGCGGATATATCGGGCCGTGCGACCCGGTAACTTCTGTCCAGCACCCAGACAAACTCGCAGAGCGCTTGAACGCTGATCGCGACCAGTTCGGCTTCTTCCAGGGTCGCGGCTGCCGTCCGCTGCTGCGCTTCGTCGTCGCCGACGACAAGGCGCAACAGCACGTTGGTGTCGAGGCTGACCTTCACTTGCGCTCGAGTCCACGCATCCCGCTCGAAGCGCCGGCGTCGGCGATCGCATCGTTGATCTCCTCGATCGACAGCCGTGCGTCGTTCGTCTTGCCCTTGAGCATCCCGCTCAGCTCCTGCCAGGAGCCCTTGCCCTGATCGGCCTTCAGTTCCGCCCGTCCACCGGGCAGAAGATCAAGCCGGATCTTGTCGCCGGGCTGGATGCCGAGGTGCTTGAGCACGTCCTTCCGGAAGGTGACCTGGCCCCTCGCGGTAACCGTCAATGTCGTCATGTGATGTGCCTCCGAGCTTCCAAAAATAATGCAAAATTGCATTATTTTCAAGTTAGAGACTAAACGAACACATGTGCCTTGCCGGTGACAGTGAGACGCACGATCTCGCCGACAGCCGGGGCGTCCATGCCTGTCCTGCGCAGGATGAGCGGCGTGTTGCCGATCGCGGCGGCATCGGGCGGATCCGGGCTGTTGAGCAGCCGCACCGCGACGGTGCAGACCGAGCCGGCGAACTCGCAGTCCGTCACTTCGCCGAACAGCATGTCCGGTGTGCCCGACATGCCTTCGCGCGAGGTCAGCTTGAGCAGGACCTGCTCGGGCCGCAGCATGATGCGCGCGACATCGCGCCGTTCGTCCGTGTCGACCGCGATGCGGCCGAGCCGCGACACGGCGAAGCCGTCGGCGATCCTGGCCGGCACGATGATGGCGTCGCCGAGGAACTCGGCGACCATCCTGTCCCGGGGCTTAAAATAGAGCTCGCGCGGCGTGCCGACCTGCGAGAACAGGCCGTCCCGCATCACCGCCACCTGGCTGGCGAAGGACAGCGCCTCGGCCTGGTCGTGCGTGACCAGGATAGTGGTGATGCCCGCCTCCTCCAGGAGCTCGGCCACTGCCTTGCGCATCGAGGCGCGCAAACCGGTGTCGAGGGCCGAGAAGGGCTCGTCGAGCAGCATCAGCCTGGGCTTCATCGCCATGGCGCGGGCAAGCGCGACGCGCTGCTGCTGGCCGCCGGAAAGCTCATGCGGCCGGCGTTTCAGGACCGCCTTGTCCAGCCCGACGATATAGGCGAGCTCGACGATGCGCTCCATGCGCTTGTCCTCGCCGCGCGCCATGCCGAAACCGATATTGTCGGCAATGCTGAGATGCGGGAAGAGGGCGCCATCCTGGGCGACCACGCCGATACCGCGGCGATGCGCCGGCACGGCGGCGCCGCCATTGGCCAGCACCTTGCCGTCGAGGGCGATGCGGCCGCGGTCCGGCGCCTCGAAGCCGGCGATCAGCCTGAGCAAGGTGGTCTTGCCGCAGCCGGATGGGCCGACGATGGCTGTGCGGCTGCCGCTTTCGACTTTCAGGTCGACGCCGGCGAGCGCCGTCACCGGGCCGTAGCTCTTCGCGACACCGCTGAGTTCGAGAAAGCTCATCGTCCGGCCATCCGCTTCGACTGGATGTAGAGCCACCAGGTCATCGGCAGCGACATCGCCACCATGATCAGCGCGTAAGGGGCGGCGGAGGCGTAGTCGATCTCGCCGCTATAGGACCAGAAAGCCATCGCCAGCGTGCGGGTGCCGTTGGGCGCCAGCATCTGGGTGGCGGTGAGCTCGTTGGTGATGCCGAGCGCTACCATGGCCATGCCGGCCGCGGCGCCCGGCGCCGACAGACGGACGGTGGTCGACCACAACGCCTTGACCGGCGGCCGGCCGAGGCTGGAAGCGGCGCGCTCCAGTTCCACCGGCGCCTGCGCGATCGAGGCGCGCAGGCTTATCAGCGCGCGCGGCAGGAACATCAGCGCGTAACCAAACAGGATGGTGAATAGTGTCTGATAGAGCGGCAGCGCGACGCGCACGGTGATGGTCACCAGCGCCAGCGCGATGACCACGCCCGGCAACGCGCCAACGATGTAATTGCAGCTCTCGAGCAGGCGTTGCAGCCGCCCCGGGGCGCGGATGGAGATCCAGGCCATCGGCATGGCGGCAATCGTTGCAAGCACCGCGCCGGCGATGGCAAGGAACAGCGTCTGGCCAAGCGCCAGGCCGATCTCGTCCCACCGCCAGACTTCGGCGCCGCCGGCGAGCAGCCAGCGGCCTACGGTGACGAAGGGCACACCGAGCGACAGCAGCGCTACGCCCGCCGGCAAAAGCAGGCATGGCAAGGTGGCGCGGCCCAGGCGAGCGCGTTGCTGCTTGCGCGCGGCGCCGGAACCGACGCGGGCATAGCGTTCCTCGCCGCGTATCATCACTTCGAGGACGAGCAGGAAGAGGCAGCAGACCACCAGCACGGCGGCCAGCATGTTGGCGGCCGGACCGTTGAAGGTCGACTGGAACTGGTCGACGATCGCGGTGGTGAACGTGTCGAAGCGGATGAAGACATAGAGACCGTACTCGGCCAGGAGATGCAGGCCGACCAGCAACGAGCCGCCGCAGATGGCGAGCCTCAGTTGCGGCAGCACGACGCGCGCGAAAACCCGCCACGGGCCAAGACCGAGTGCCGCCGCGGCATCCTCCAGCGCCGGGTCGAGGCGGCGCAACGCGGCGGCGATCGGCAGATAGAGGAACGGGAAATAGGCGATGACGGAGACCAGCACGCCGGCCCAGAGCCCGTGCAGGCCCGGAAAGAAGCTGATCCAGGCATAGGAGTGCACGAAAGCGGGGATGGCGAGCGGCGCGACCGACAGCCACGACCAAAGCCGATTGCCCGGCAGGTCGCTGCGCTCGGTCAGCCAGGCCAGCGCCACCGACAGCGCGATGGCCATCGGTACGGTGACGATGACGAGGAGTCCGGTGTTGACCAGCAGTTCGCCGACGCGCGGGCGGAAGATCAGCGCCACCACCGTATCCCAGCCGGTCTGGATCGCGATCCAGACGATGAAGGCGAGCGGCAGCAGCGCGGTGAGCGAGATCAGAGCCGCGGCGAGCGTGATCCATGACGTGGACCGGCGCTTCTTCATCCCAGCCGCCGGCAGTCTTGCCGGAGTCATGTCGATCGTCGACTGCATCAGGCAGGCCACTGGGTCACTTCCGCCGGCCGGCGGAAGCGGTCCGATGTGCCGCTCAGGCGGGTCGAAGCGCAGTCGACTGTCATCGACGAAGCGATCTCCAAACAAAAACGCTCCCGCGGAAGGCGAATTGCCGCGGGAGCACGGTCGTTCGCCCTTTTAGGACGAACGCGAACTAAAGCAAGCCGGCTTGCGTCATCAGGTCGATGACCTTCTTGGAATTCAGCGTCGCCGGATCGACTTTCGGTGCCTGCAGATCGGCCAGCGGCACCAGCTTCGGGTTGGACTGGGCATCCTTGCCGACCGCATATTCATACGAGGTTCCGGTCTTCAGCACGTCCTGGCCGCCCTTGCCGGTCACCCACTTCAGGAACGCCTGGGCTTCCTTCGGGTGCTTGCTCGAGGCCAGCACGCCGCCGCCCGAAACCGAAACGAAGGCGCCCGGGTCCTGGTTCTTGAAATAGTGCAGGCCGACATTCTTGCTGTTCTCGCCGGTCTTGGCCTGATCGCCGAACCAATAATAGTGGTAGATCACGCCGCCATCGATCTCGCCGGCATTGACCGCCTTCATCACCGTCGAGTTGCCCTTGTAGGCTGTGAAGTTCTCCTTCATCGCCTTCAGCCAGCCGGCGGTGGCAGCCTCGCCCTTGATCTGCAGCAGTGCGCTGACGATGGCCTGGAAATCGGCGCCCGACGGCGATGCGGCCCAGCGGCCTTTCCAGCTCGGATCGGCGAGATCGAGCAGCGACTTCGGCAACTGGTCTTCCTTGAGCTTGTCCTTGTTATAGGCGAAGACGGTGCTGCGGGCGGCGACGCCGACCCACTTCCCGCTCGAGGGCTGGTATTCCTGCGGAACCTGGGCGAGGGTCTCGGCGTCGACCGGCGCGAACAGGCCCGCAGCCTCGACCAGCGCCATGGCCGGAGAATTCTCCGTCAGGAAGACGTCGGCCGGCGAGGCCGCGCCCTCGGCGACGATCTGGTTGGAGAAATCGCTATCGCCGCCGTTGCGTAGCGTGACCTTGATGCCGGTTTCCTTGGTGAAGCCCGCCGCCCATTCCTTGGCGAGGCTCTCATGCTGGGCATTGTAGACGATGATGCCTTGATCCTCGGCCATGGCCGGGCCGGCGATCAGGCCGAGCGCCAGCACGGCGCCGGCAAGCGTGGAAAGGGCAATTTTCATGGGCATCGTCCTTAAAACTGGAGACAGGGGTTCGAACATGGCTGCTCCTATCAATACCTGATTGTTGTAGTCAACATTGTGACCCTGCTTCAATCGGTCGCCGCGCCGCAAACTTTCGTGATTTTGCGGTAGTTTGGCTTGGACATTATTTCGCCGGCCACGTAACAAACCAGGGCCGAAGCACGAAAATCGGGGGAGTGGACTCTGTGACCGGCAAGGACGAGGCCGAGCTCTCCGGGCTGTTCAGGGCTGCGATCGCGGGCGATGAAAGGGCGTATGCCGACTTTCTGCACCGGATTGCCGCTCTCGTTCGCGGCTTTGTCCGGCGCAAGATCGTACAGGGCGGGGTCGACCCCGAGGATGTCGTGCAGGAAACCTTGCTGGCAATTCACGTCAAACGGCACACCTGGCGCGAGGATGCGCCGGTCTTGCCGTGGGTCTACGCAATTGCCCGCTTCAAGCTGATCGACGCTTTCCGCCGGCGCGGACGGCGTATCGAGGTCGAGATCGATGAGATCGCCGAAACCTTCGCGGAACCGGAGGCGGAAACGGTGAGCGAGCGCGACATCAACCGGGCGCTCGACGGGCTGCCGCCGGCGCAGCGCTCGGTGGTGTCGTCGATCTCGGTCGACGGCCATTCGATCGGCGAGACGGCGAGCAAGCTCGGGATCAGCGAGACGGCGGTGCGTGTCTCGCTGCATCGCGGTCTCGCCGCGATCGCCAAACGGTTTGGACGACAGTGACATGAGGACAGAGGATCTCATCAAGGCGCTCGACGCCGATGCCCGGGACAAGGCGATGCCGCTCGGCAAGGCCTGGTGGCTGGCGGTCGGCGTGGCCGTAGTGATCGCCGCGGTGGTCTTCTTTGCGACCATTGGGCCGCGCCCCGACATCATGCCCGCCATGCATACGATGCGCTTCATGTCGAAATTCGTGTTTACGCTGGTGCTCGCGGCCAGCGCTTTCGCGCTGATCCGCGCGCTGTCGGTGCCAGGCGCTTCGACCGGTCGGAGGATGGCCTGGATGCTCGCCGCGCCGCTTCTGGTCGTGCTGGCGGTGGTTCTGGAGCTCTTCGTCGTGCCCGAGGCCGATTGGGGCAAGCGGCTTATCGGTTCCAACATGATGATCTGCATGAGCTTCATCCCGCTGATCGGCATCGGTCCGCTGGCGGTTTTCCTCGGCATGCTTCGCTACGGCGCGCCGACGCGGCCGGTGCTGGCGGGCGCGGTGGCCGGCCTGCTCGCGGGCGGGCTCGCGGCGACCTTCTATGCCGCGCATTGCTTCGACGATTCGCCGCTCTTCGTCGCCACCTGGTATACGGTCGCCATCGCTTTCCTCACGCTGCTCGGCGCCATCGGCGGTCGGCTCTTCGTGCGCTGGTAGCCGCCGCACCCCGATCCTTTGATGCTGTTTGGAAACAGTACCTTAATCATGCCGGTAATTGTTTGCCGGTTAGCGGAGCGATCGCCGCCGTCCACGCAACCATTCCTTAAAACCGATCCGCCAGGGTTATGGCAACGTGCAGCTGCGTGTTGGGTGGGATCGCATCGTGGCGTGGTTGAACTGGAAAGGTCCGCGGGCCGGCAAGCGTGCCGTGTTCGCGTTCATGGCAGGGGGACTGGTTGCCCTGGCCGCATCGGTCTTGCTGCCGGCGCTGGGGCTCGGTGAAGAGGCGCTGAAAGTCTGCCTGCAGATATCCGTCGCCATCACGGCCGTGACGCTGTTTTTCTCGGGATTGTTCATTCGCAGGATCATCGATGATGGTCGGCAGATCGCCGAAAGCGAGCAGCGCTTTCGTCGCGCCATGGAGGATTCGGCGATCGGCGTCGCCATTGTCGGCCTCGACGGGCGCATCGTTCAGGCCAATCCGGCCTTCGCCGATATGCTCGGCTACACACGCCCGGAGATCGAGGCGCTGACTTTCCTCCAGATCACGCATCCCGACGATCTGCAGATCGGCCGCGAGACGATGATGAGCCTGAAGGAAGGCAAGATCCACTCCTTCCACTTCGAGAAGCGGTATCTGCGCAAGGACGGCACTGCGGTCTGGGCGCAGCTTGCCGGCTCGGTCATCCGAGAAGAGGAGACAGGCCGTCCGCTCTATCTCGTGTCGCAGATCGAGGACATAGACGCCCGCAAGCAGGCCGAGGCGCGCATCGCCGAGGCGGAGACGCGCTGGAATTTCGCGCTGACCAGCGCCGGGCAAGGTATGTGGAGCCTCGACATGCGCAAGGGCGGCACGACCTATTCCGAAACCTGGGTCAAGATGCTGGGCTATGCCGATGGTGAACTCGACGGCGACCCCGACCGCTGGCTGACGATGATCCACCCGGACGACCGCGAAATCGTCGCCGAAGCGGATCGCGCGCATCTTGACGGCGAGACGCCCTTCTTCGAGGCCGAGTTCCGGATGCGGCACAAGGACGGCCATTGGGTCTGGATCCTCGACCGCGGCAAGGCGATCGAGCGCGACGCGGAGGGCCGGCTGGTCCGGGCCATCGGCAGCCTGACCGACATCACGGAGCGCAAGCAGGCCGAAGAACGGCTCAAGGTTTCCGCGGCCATGCTGGCCGACGAGAAGGAGAGGCTCCGTGTGACGCTGCAGTCGATAGGCGACGCGGTGATCTGCACCGATGCCGCCAACCGCATCACCTTCATGAACCCGATCGCCGAAAAGCTCACCGGCGTCGATGTCAGCGAGGCTATGGGCAAGGTGCTCGGCCATGTCTATTGGGCGGTCGATGAAGAGAGCGGGCACAGGATCGGGCTTTCGCGCCCGCCGGCGGGCGAGCGGCCGCATTGCGACCAGAACACGCGAGCGGTCCTGGTGCGGCGCGACGACACGCGCTGCAGCATCCGCCAGGTGGTGTCGCCGATCATGAACGACCGCGAGGAGTTCTGCGGCCTGGTCATCGTCTTCCAGGATTTCACCGACGCGCGCGCGCTGCAGCGCCAGCTGGCCTATGCCGCCGCCCATGACGCGCTGACCGGGCTCGCCAACCGTTCGAGCTTCATCCGCACCATGGAAGAGCGTGTCGACCAGTGCCGCCTCAATGGCGGCGGGCATCAGTTCATGTTCGTCGACCTCGACCACTTCAAAGCGGTCAACGACACCGGCGGCCATGCCGCGGGCGATGCGCTGCTCAAGCGCGTTGCCGATACCCTTCTCGATGTGCTTGGTCCGGAAGACATCGTCGCGCGGCTCGGCGGCGACGAGTTCGCCGTCCTTCTCAAATCGGGCGCCGGGGAGCGCGGGCCGATCGCGGCGCGCTCGATTATCGATGCCATCCGCAACCTCAATTTCAGTTGGGACGGGCGCCCGTATTCGATCGGCGCCAGCATCGGGCTCGCGCCGATCCGCGCCGGATG
>NZ_RZTO01000259.1:0-7365 GCF_003997225.1 Mesorhizobium sp. M2C.T.Ca.TU.002.02.1.1 | reverse complement strand
CGCCTTTGGTGTTACCCGCCTCGAACTTCTGGTGCTCGTCGGCGGGATCGTCCTTGGCGTGCTTGAAATCATACCAGGTGCCGTCAGGGTCCTTACGCTGCTCGATGTTGCCCTTGTTGACACGATGGCTGTAGCAAGTGCGTTGCGGCTTGGTGGAATAAGTCTTGGAGCGCCAGGCAAGTTCCATGCACATCTTGCCCTTTTCCGTCACCAGCCAGCGGCCCTCGCCGACGGCGGGGGAATCCTCCCCTTTCGTCCAGGCATGCAGGCGTCTGTCCATTCCGAAATAGGCGGCGCCGTTCTTCCAGTTCCAGGTGCGATCGGCATAGAGAAGCTGCAGCTCGAAAGCCGTCGGAGCAATGTCGGGCTTGGCGGCCGCCTCGACTGTCGCGCCGTTCTTCTGCGGGGCCGCGCTGGCGGGGGCGCTAAGAGCAAGCTGGCCGCAGGCGACCAGCAGCGCAACCAGCCAACCGCCTCCCGCAAGCCGATGGGGCCGGCTGAACTCAAGTCGAGCCGGTTCACATGGCGATGTGGTTTCAACTGTCGTCCCGATGAACATGCGCATATCGATACCCCCTTTCGACCCCGATACGGCGGGGCCGATGAACCATGATCTGGAAGATGTTTCTTCGGGCTTTCCGCGAGCCGTCACGATGCCCGGGCCTATCGGCCCGATGGCGGCGCGATCAGCGCCCTTGAGACTATTAACAGCCGCGGGTGTTGCGATGTCAACTGAATCGAGGCTCAAGTGATCACTACAAGC
The DNA here is from genome assembly GCF_003997225.1 of Mesorhizobium sp. M2C.T.Ca.TU.002.02.1.1. Taxonomy (NCBI): domain Bacteria; kingdom Pseudomonadati; phylum Pseudomonadota; class Alphaproteobacteria; order Hyphomicrobiales; family Phyllobacteriaceae; genus Mesorhizobium; species Mesorhizobium sp. M2C.T.Ca.TU.002.02.1.1. The sequence goes on along the minus strand of NZ_RZTO01000259.1, from coordinate 6,602 downwards.
CGTTAGTTAACCAGAGATATTACAATGTTGTGATAGTCTGACCTTGTTTGGCGATTGGATGTCGCCAGAATAGCTTCGGCGGGGGGGCTGCTCCACATGTTAGACAGCGCAGAAACGACCGAGTTGCAAGGCGCGGCGTTTGCCGGCATGCGCCGGGCTGTCGGCGCAGCACGCATCCACACCGCAATCCTGCTGGCGATCTTGCTGGTTGCCGCCATCGCGCGTTTTCACAACATCACCCAGCCACTGGTCGACGCCTTCAGCTGGCGCGAGACAAGCACCGCGATGATGGCCGACAATTTCCAGCAGCATAGCTGGAACATCTTTTTTCCCGAGGTCAGCTGGACCGGCCCGGGACCCAGCTATCAGGGCCGGGAATTCCAGATCGTCAGCTATTCCGCCGCGCTGCTCTACCAACTCTTCGGCTGGCACGACTGGTTCGGCCGCATGGTCGCCGCGCTGTTCGGCATGGTGACGGTGTTTTCGCTGCACAGGTTGACCGCGCTCTGTTGGGACGAGGTGCATGCGCATGCGGCAGCCCTTGCCTATGCGCTGATGCCGGGGGCGGCGATGATCGACAGTTCGTTCCTGCCCGATCCATCGATGCTGGCGCTGGTGACGCTCGGCGTGTGGCTGTTCGCGAAATACTGGGCAGGCGGCAAACCGTGGCTGCTGCCGCTGGCGACGCTGAGCTTCACGCTTGGCGCGCTGGCCAAGCCGCCAGGGCTCGCCGCCGGGGCCGTCATCTTCTACCTGACGGTCTGCTGGATCCTCCAACGGCGCTACAGGCAGGCCGCGCGGGTTCTGCTCAGCGGACTGATCAGCCTGGCGGTCATCACCGCCTATTTCGGCTGGGCCATCTATCTCGGCCGCAGCTACCCGCCCTACCACGTGGCCGGCTCCGGCTATATCTGGGATTCCGGCTTCTGGACGTTCTTCAAGAACAGTTTCTACCTCAAATCGGTCTGGAACACGTCGGTCTGGTGGTTCTACGGCTATCCGTTCATGATCCTCATCGCCATTGGCTTCTGGATGCCGCCGAAGCCCGCCGCAAGCGGCGAGCGGGCACTGTCTGCCGTTCCCTATGCCTGGCTCGCGGCAGCGGCGGTGGTCTATGTCGCGGCGGCGCGCGAGATCACCAGCAATCCGTGGAACTACCATATCTTCCACGTGCCGCTGGCGATGTTCTGCGGCCGCGGCGCGCTCGTGCTGGCGACGCTCGGCACCGGACCAGTTCTCGCGCCGGCTGTGATGCTGCGCTCGGTGTTCATCGCGGCGCTGGCGCTCACGCTCTCCACCTTTCCGCTGCTCAAGACGATGAAGGCGCCGATCGCCATGAACGGCAAGCTGCTCGGCGAGCAGCTGGCGCGGGTCGCCCAGCCGGGCGAGCTTGTCGTCGCCATCGCGCCGGAGGCAGGCGATCCGGTCGCGGTCTACTACAGCCGGGCGCGCGGCTGGGTGTTCCCGCCCGGAGGCGGCGACGTCGAATGGTCGAAATTCGTCGAGGACGATGCCACCGCGATCGCGCAGCTCGAGGACTTACGGGCGCAGGGCGCGGATTATTTCGGCACGGCCAAGAACGCCGCCGACAAACAGGACCGGCAGTTCATGAAACATCATGACGGGGTGATCGACCACCTCGACAAGACCGCGACCAAGCTTGTGGATTCGGATACGATGCTGGTCTATAGGATCACCCGCCCGTGACGGCCCGCCGTTCGAGGCGCGCCGGCGAAGCGATCCGCGGATGAAGGCGTGAATTGTCGAACCACCGGATAAGCCGCTCCAACGCGGCGGTGGCGCCATCGGAGAATTGGTTGAAGAGAGCGATATCGATAGTCGTCACTCTGGCGCTGCTGGCATGGCTTGCCAGCGACCAGCGCTGGAAGATGGTCGGCGATGCCTTCGCCTCCATCACGCCCGGCGCTTTCGTGGCGGTCGCGGCGGCGCTATTCGTCACCTATGTGCTCCGGGCGCTGCGCGTCTGCGACGAATTCCGCGACGATGTGAACGGCCGCTTCGGCGCCACGCTGCGCGTCATCCTGATCCACAATGCCATGATCAACATCGTGCCGTTCCGTGGCGGCGAGACGGCCTTCCCGATCCTGTTGCGCCAGGTGTTCGGCGTCTCGATCGTGCGCGCCAGCGCTTCGCTGTTGTGGTTCAGGCTGCAGGATGCTTTCGTCGTCGGCGTGCTGGCTTGCCTGGTGTGGCCGGGTTTGCATCCGGCGCTGAGGGCCGCCGGCATCGCCGCGCTGATCGCCGCCGCATGGTACCTGCCGCGCTGGGCGCGCGCGCCGCACAACTGGACGGCCGGCGGCAGGATCGTCTCGAAGCTCGGAAAATTGCGCGACATCTTCACGGAAGCGACGGGACGGTCGCGCTATGGCTGGTGGTGGACGATCGCCAACTGGGCGCTGAAGCTCGGCGTGCAGGGCTGGCTGCTCGCCATGCTGCTCAACACCTCGTTCCAGACCGCCTTTCCGGGCGCTGTCGGCGCGGAGGCCGCCGCCATCCTGCCGGTGCAGGGCGTCGCAGGCTTCGGCACCTATGAGGCGGGTGCGGCCGCGGCACTGCTCTATTCCGGCATCGCCATGAAGGACGGCCTGCAGGCGGCGCTGGCGCTGCATCTCTTCATCTTGTGCTCGGCGGTCGCAACCGGTGCGATCGCCTGGCTGTTCCCCTCGAAATCGACGCTGCCCGAAACTCCGGCGGCGGGACCGGCAAGGAAATGACCACCATGAACGTGCTTCCCATCCCCGCATCGGGACTGCCCGAGGGCGCCGTCATGCCCGAGCACAAGCTCTCCATCGTCATCCCGATGTACAACGAGGCCGACAATGTCGAGCCGCTGCTGGTGCGCATCCATCAGGCGATGGAGAATTACAGCCAGCCCTGGGAAGTGGTTCTGGTCGACGACGGCAGCACCGACGCCACGCCCGCCGAGATCCGCCGGCTGGCGGTTCAATACGGGCCGCATGTGCACGGCGTGGAGCTGGTGCGCAACTACAAGCAGACTGCGGCCATGCAAGCCGGTCTCGACGCCGCGCGCGGCGACGTCATCGCGACGCTCGACGGCGACCTGCAGAATGACCCTTTCGATATCCCACGCATGGTCTATCGCCTGCTGACCGAGGATCTCGACCTCGTTGCCGGCTGGCGCAAGGACCGCAAGGAAGGGTTCTGGTTGCGCCGCCTGCCCTCGCGCATAGCCAACAGGCTGATCGCGCGCGTCACCGGCGTCAAACTCAAGGACTATGGCTGCAGCCTGAAAGTGTTCCGCGGCAGCGTCATCCGCAGCGTCCGACTCTATGGCGAGATGCACCGCTTCATCCCGGCATGGCTCGCGACCGTGACGACGCCGCGCCGCATCGCCCAGGAGGTGGTGACGCATCACGCCCGTATCCACGGCCAATCGAAATACGGCATCTCGCGCACCTTCCGCGTGGTGCTGGACCTCGTCTTCATGTTCTTCTTCCTGCGCTATCGCACACGGCCCGGCCACTTCTTCGGCGGCATCGGCATCGTGCTCGGCGTGCTCGGCTCGCTGATCCTGGCCTATCTGTTCGCGATCAAGGTTTTCTGGGGGCAGGATATCGGCACGAGGCCGATGCTGATCACCGGCTTCTTCCTGGTGATCGCCGGACTGCAGGCTGTGACGTCGGGCGTGCTCGCCGAGATGCTGTCGCGCGTCTATCTGGAGGCCAATGGCGCGCTCGCCTATGTGGCGCGGCCACAGCCCGCGCATGGCGAAGGCGACGGCTGGCACTGGCCGGGCAAGCCGGCGAGCGAAAAGGCGAAGCCGCGCCGCAAGTAGTCCCGCGGCGGCCGGTCGACCAACACCGCGACGCGCGGGCGACCGCAAGGCAAGAGGCGGTCCGCCGACGGCGTGCGTCCCTCCCCTTGCTCCCGTGGTCAAGCCCCGGCGATAGCGCTTATCTAAAGCGCGTCGCGATCTTTCAGATTCGCTCCATGCGCTTTAGGCTTTTGATTTTGCGCATGTCTTTGCCCCGAAACCGGTTACCACCTTCGGGAGACATGCTCTAGCTAGCGCGCCCTGCAAGCCGAGCGCTGACCGAAACCACTCGGGCCGCAAATCCACGGCGAGTGGCCAAGCAGCGGACCGACGCTGCCCACGCTGTAGGAAATCCTGACGGGCCGCGGCACGCGAATAGGCTGCGACCGTACGAAGGCGGCATAGGCCTCCCCCCTGACGCGCGTCACACTGGACATTTGCGTCAGCGGCTTGCGGTGAACGCGATGCAGCCGATGCTTCTTGACGTATTGCACCTTCTTTGTGGTGGTGTGGGCTACCGGCATGGTGCCGATCGAGCTGGTCTTCGTCGTGTCCATGCTCTGGCAGCCAGACACGACCGAGGCCAGTGCAATGGCGGCAATGGCGCAAGCATATCTCTTGCCGACAGCCGCCGCTTCATTCGTGAAATCGTTCATTGTCGTCCCCTGCCACGCAATACGCCTTGTTTTTGCGCGGATATATTTTCTCTTTCCTTGGCTTCCGCGCCGCGTGAACGGCTCGCCGCCATTCACATCGTGGCTTAATATTAGAGGGAACTTATTAAAATTCGTGCAAACGAGATGATGAGCGCGATCTTTCGCGACTCGATCGATTACTATTAAAATTTGATCTTCTTTCGGGAGGGCCGTGATGAAGCAGCGGCCTCACCTTGCGGGGCAAACGGCCTCTCGCATGCGCTCAACTCAGCGCGGCGCTTCCCAGCCGGGGTCGAAATAGAATTTGCGCGAGCCGATGTCGCCCATGCCGGCGCCGGAAATCACATAGGCGATCCGGACGATGCGAAAACCGCCGGCCCCCTGCTGCAGCCCGTAGATACCCTCTAGACCGCGATCGTAGAAACCCGCGATCGGGACGCCCAGCGCGACCAGCGCGAGAGAAGCATGCAGGGCGAATTTCGCGGCGTTGGCGCGCAGCGAGATCCTGTTCTCGCGGACATGCCTGGCAATGATCACCACGACAAGAAGGCCATAGAGGAAAGCGTTGAAGGCGGCGAACCAGTAGAAGCCTGTGGCGTCGAACGGATGCTTGACCAGCAGCACCGGCAGAGCCGCGCCAATCGCCAGCACGATATAAGGCGCGAAGGCGCGCGCGGGCAGAAGATGCTTAGGGCCGCTACCCTTCGGCGTGACCCGAAAGTCGACGAAGGATTTCGTCACATAGTCGCGAAGCGCCGACAGCGTTCCCCACAGCACCCAGGGCCAGCGCGCGAAGAAGAGGAACAGCGTGCCTTCCCAGCTCAGCGTCTTCGCCGTCGTCGGCCGCGACAGGCCGAAGGCCTTGAGCATGATCACCAGCCCGACCAGCGCCACCGAATTCGGCAGATAGTAGAAGACAAACTCGGCATACATGACGTTGGCAAAGTTGCGTCCCGTGAACAGCGCATAGATCGGCATCGCATACATCATCAGCGCAAAGACCGCGAACAGCGGATACCAGAGCTGGCAGAACAGGAACTGGAACTTCAGCCGCGGCGTCAGCCTGGCGAAGTATTTCGGCGTGTATTCGAGCAGGATCGTCACCAGGCTGCGCGACCACTGGAATTCCTGGGTGACGAGATCGGCAAAGGTCTGCGGGCCATCTCCGTTGGCGATGGCGTCGATGGCGTGCACGCCGCGCCAGCCGGCAGCGTTGATCAGCATCGAGGTCGAATGATCCTCGGCCAGTTCCGGACCAAGGCCACCGGCCTCGCGCAGCGCCCGCGTCCTGACGGCGTAATGCGAACCGATGCAGAGCGGCGCGCCCCCACCTGTGTGCCCGGACTGCAAGGGGCCATGGAACATGCCCTCCGGGAACAGGCGGCCACGGGCCGCCCAGCTCTCGTCGGCATTGTTGTCGCAGATGCTGGGTGCCGAGACATAGCCGACGCCGGGGTCGGCGAAAGGATAGAGGATTTCCCTCAGATAGGTCGGCGTCGGCACATGGTCGGCATCCATCTGGGCGACGAAGTCGTAGCGTTCGTAGCCGTACTGATCATAGAAAAAAGCCAGGTTGCCTTCCTTGCAGCGGGTCCGGCGCGGCCAGGTCTTGCGGTGATAGTCCTCGCGGCCGCGCCTGGTCGAGATCAGCACGCCATGCGCGTCGCACCAGCGAACCGTCGCCTCGGTCGGATCCTCGTCGGCAAGCCAGGTGTCGTGCGGATAGTCCTGCGCCAGCATCGCTTCCAACGTGCGCTGCACCACGGCGAAAGGCTCCGACGGCGCCTTGGTGACCACCATGGCGACGCGCGACCGCTTCGGTATCGTATGCAGCTTCGACGACTTTCTCGAGGCATGGACGTTAAGCAGGAAGTACATCGGCATCAAAGTCAGCCAGGCCAGCACGATGGTGGCGAAGGCAAAGGGCCCGACATGGCCGATATGCTCGGGCCGCAGCCACCATGACCAGAAGAAAGCCAGCGTGACGAACCAGAAAGCGAGGCCCAGCCGCAAGGTCGATTGCTGGCGCGGCGTGAGCACGGGCACGAGATAAGGACCCCTGGGGCCGTGGCCGGTCGAAACCTCGCCAACCTGGCCCATTGACGTCGTTTTGCCGCCGACGACGCCGGCATCCCCAGATACGCCCATAC
>NZ_RZTO01000258.1:0-7379 GCF_003997225.1 Mesorhizobium sp. M2C.T.Ca.TU.002.02.1.1 | reverse complement strand
GTTTAAGGGAGGAATTTGATGAAACTTCGCACGCTCACCCTGGGCCTGTTGTCGGCCAGCGCCCTCGCTTTCGCCGCGCATGCCGAATCCATCACCATCGCCACCGTCAACAATGGCGACATGGTCCGCATGCAGAAGCTGACGGACGACTTCACCAAGGCAAACCCCGACATCCAGCTCAACTGGGTCACGCTTGAAGAGAACGTGCTGCGCGAGCGCGTCACCACCGACATCGCCACCAAGGGCGGCCAGTACGACGTCATGACCATCGGCACCTACGAGGTTCCGATCTGGGCAAAGCAGAGCTGGCTCCTGCCCCTCGACAAGCTTGGCGACGACTACGACGTCAAGGACATCATCCCGGCCATCGCCGGCGGTCTTTCGGTCGACGGCAAGCTCTATGCCGCGCCCTTCTACGGCGAAAGCTCCTTCGTCATGTACCGCAAGGACCTGATGGAGAAGGCGGGCCTGAAGATGCCCGACGCGCCGACCTGGGACTTCATCAAGCAGGCTGCCGACAAGATGACCGACCGCGCCAACGGCGTGAACGGCGTGTGCCTGCGCGGCAAGGCCGGCTGGGGCGAGAACATGGCCTTCCTCACCGCCATGTCGAACTCCTTCGGCGCCCGCTGGTTCGACGAGAACTGGAAGCCGCAATTCGACCAGCCCGAGTGGAAGAACACGCTGCAGTTCTATGTCGACCTGATGAAGGCCGACGGTCCGGAAGGCGCTTCCTCCAACGGCTTCAACGAGAACCTGGCGCTCTTCCAGCAGGGCAAGTGCGGCATGTGGATCGACGCCACCGTCGCCGCGTCCTTCGTCTCCGATCCGAAGGCCTCGCAGGTCGCCGACAAGGTCGGCTATGCGCTGGCGCCGGACAACGGCCTCGGCAAGCGCGGCAACTGGCTGTGGGCATGGTCGCTGGCGATCCCCGCCGGCACCCAGAAGGCCGACGCCGCCGAGAAGTTCGTCTCCTGGGCAACCTCGAAGCACTATGCCGAGCTGGTCGCCTCGAAGGAAGGCTGGGCTAACGTTCCTCCGGGCACGCGCTCCTCGCTCTATGCCAATCCGGAGTACCAGAAGGCGGCGCCTTTCGCGAAGATGACGCTGGACTCCATCAACGCCGCCGATCCGACGCATCCGACCGTCAAGCCGGTGCCCTATGTCGGCGTGCAGTTCGTCGCCATTCCTGAATTCCAGGGCCTCGGCACCACCGTCGGCCAGCTCTTCTCGGCGGCTCTCGCCGGCCAGTCGAGCGTCGACGACGCCCTCAAGCAGGCCCAGGACGCGGCCACCGCGGCGATGACCGAAGGCGGCTACATCAAGTAAGGCTCCTCCCGGTGCCGAACGCCGGTCGCCTATCATGGCCGGCAAGGGGCCGCCCGAAACCCAGTTCGGGCGGCCACCCTTCAAGACCGGGAAGATTCTGGGCGCAACTCTGAAAATCCGGCTGACTTTGGGAGGGTGACCGTTATGGCTACTCAGCAAACCCGTTCGCTTGCCCGTTTCATGATGGCGCCATCGGTGATCCTGCTGTTCGTTTGGATGATCGTGCCGCTGCTGTTCACGCTCTGGTTCTCGTTCCAGCAATACAATCCGCTGAACCCGATCCGTGACGGCTTCGTCGGCTTCTCTAACTACGCGCTGTTCTATTCCAACCCGGCCTTCCTCTATTCGATCCTCAACACGCTGATCATAGTCGTCAGCGTGCTGGTCATCACGGTGGTCGGCGGCATCCTTCTGGCGATGCTGCTCGACCAGCCGATCTGGGGTCAGGGCGTCGTGCGCATCCTGGTCATCTCGCCGTTCTTCGTCATGCCGCCAGTCGCGGCCCTTGTCTGGAAGAACATGATCATGCATCCGCAATACGGTGTCTTCGCCGACATCGCGCGCTTCTTCGGCGCCCAGCCGATCGACTGGTTCGGCCAGCATCCGCTCACCGCCATCATCCTCATCGTCGCCTGGCAGTGGCTGCCCTTCGCCACGCTGATCCTGCTCACTTCGCTGCAATCCCTCGACGGCGAGCAGAAGGAGGCGGCCGAGATGGACGGCGCCGGCTTCCTCAGCCGCTTCTGGTATCTGACGCTGCCGCACATGTCGCGCGCCATCACCGTCGTCATCCTGATCCAGACTATCTTCCTGCTGTCGATCTATGCCGAAATCCTGGTCACCACCAATGGCGGCCCGGGCTACGCCTCCACCAACCTGCCCTTCCTCGTCTACCAGAAGGCGCTCCTGGAGTTCAAAATCGGCCAGGCGTCCGCCGGTGGCGTCATCGCCGTCATTCTCGCCAACATCGTTGCCTTCTTCGCCATGCGCGCCGTCGGCAAGAATCTGGACAAGTAAGGGAGGACAAGATGGCCCGCGCAGTCACCACCCAGCATAAGACCATCGCCACGGCCGCGGCCTGGATCGTCGCCCTGCTGATCTTCTTTCCGATCCTCTATACGATCATCACCTCGTTCAAGTCGGAGCAGGAGGCGATCCAGGGCTTCAACCTGATCCCCTCCGGGACCTTCGAGAGCTATTCGGAGGTCCAGCAGCAGAGCGGCTACTTCAAGTTCTTCTTCAATTCGGTGCTGCTGTCGGTCGGCTCGACCATCCTCGCGCTCATCGTCGCCATCCCGGCGGCCTGGTCGATGGCGTTCTCGCCGACCAAGCGCACCAAGGACATCCTGATGTGGATGCTGTCCACCAAGATGATGCCGGCCGTCGCGGTGCTGTTCCCGATCTACCTGATCTTCCGCGACTCAGGGCTTCTCGACAGCCGCATCGGCCTCACCGTGATGCTGATGCTGATCAACCTGCCGATCGTGGTGTGGATGCTCTACACCTATTTCCGCGAGATCCCGGGCGAGATCCTGGAAGCGGCGCGCATGGACGGCGCCTCGCTGTGGAACGAGATCATCTATGTGCTGACGCCGATGGCCGTTCCCGGCATTGCCTCGACCATGCTCTTGAACATCATCCTGGCCTGGAACGAGGCGTTCTGGACCATCCGGCTCACCACCACCAACGCCGCGCCGCTGACCGCCTTCATCAGCTCCTTCTCCAGTCCGCAAGGCCTGTTCTGGGCCAAGCTCTCGGCGGCCTCGACGCTGGCGATCGCGCCGATCCTGATCATGGGCTGGTTCAGCCAGAAGCAGCTGGTGCGCGGCCTGACCTTTGGCGCCGTGAAGTAAGAGCGCCCAAGCGGCGGACGACGATAGATATCCCCGGGAGGAAACCATGGGAAACATCACGCTTAAGAACGTCTCCAAGTCCTTCGGGTCGACGACGATCATTCCGAACATCGACCTCAACATCGAGGACGGCGAGTTCGTGGTGTTCGTCGGCCCATCGGGTTGCGGCAAGTCCACGCTGCTCAGGCTTATCGCCGGGCTTGAGGACACAAGCGGCGGGACCATCTCGATCGACGGCCGCGACGTCACCCGCGAGGCCCCGGCCAAGCGCAAGCTCGCCATGGTGTTCCAGTCCTATGCGCTCTATCCGCACATGACGGTCGCCAAGAACATCGCCTTCCCGCTGAAGATGGCCGGCGAGGACCAGGCGACCATCGACAAGAAGGTGAAGGACGCGGCCAGGGTGCTGAACCTCACCAACTACCTCGAGCGCCGCCCCGGCCAGCTCTCCGGCGGCCAGCGCCAGCGCGTCGCCATCGGCCGCGCCATCGTGCGCCAGCCTTCGGCCTTCCTGTTCGACGAGCCGCTGTCCAACCTGGATGCGGCGCTGCGCGGCACCATGCGCCTGGAGATCAGCGAGCTGCACCAGCAGTTGAAGACGACGATGATCTACGTCACCCACGACCAGGTCGAAGCCATGACCATGGCCGACAAGATCGTCGTGCTCAACGCCGGCAACATCGAGCAGGTCGGTTCGCCGATGGAGCTCTACAAGACGCCGAAGAACCTCTTCGTCGCCGGCTTCATCGGCTCGCCCAAGATGAACATGATCGAAGGCGCGCCGGCGGAGAAATACGGCGCCAAGACCATCGGCATCCGGCCCGAGCATTTGAACATCTCGACCTCGTCCGGCGACTGGAAGGCGACGGTGGGCGTTGCCGAGCATCTCGGTTCCGACACCTTCCTGCACGTCCAGGCGGACGGCATCGGCACGATCAATGTGCGCGCCGACGGCGAGGTCGCGGTCAAGCATGGCGATACCGTCTACCTGACCCCCGACAAGACCAAGCTGCACCGCTTCGGCGCCGACGGCAAGGCGCTGACCCAGTGAGGACGGGACAGTGAGGCTGAAAGGCAAATCGGCGCTGATCACCGGATCGGCGCGCGGCATCGGCAGGGCCTTCGCCGAAGCCTATGCGCGCGAAGGCGCGACGGTGGCGATTGCCGATATCGACCTCGACGCGGCGCAAGCGACGGCGAAAGCGATCGGCTCCGCCGCTTACGCGATCCGGCTCGACGTCACCGATCAGTCCTCGATCGAGGCCGCGGTGAAGGCGGTCGAGGCGAAGACCGGTGGGCTCGACGTGCTGGTCAACAACGCGGCGATCTTCGACCTCGCGCCGATTGTCGAGATAACCAGGGCGAGCTATGAAAAACTGTTCGCCGTCAATGTCGCCGGCACGCTCTTCATGCTGCAGGCGGCTGCCCGCTCGATGATCGCGCGTGGCAAGGGCGGCAGGATCATCAACATGGCGAGTCAGGCCGGCCGGCGCGGCGAGCCGCTGGTCGCCGTCTATTGCGCCACCAAAGCCGCCGTCATCTCGCTCACGCAATCGGCCGGGCTCGACCTGATCAAGCACCGCATCAACGTCAACGGCATCGCGCCAGGCGTGGTCGACAGCGACATGTGGGATCAGGTCGACGCGCTCTTCGCCAAATACGAGAACCGGCCCAAGGGCGAGAAGAAGCGGCTGGTCGGCGAAGGCGTGCCCTACGGCCGCATGGGCAAGCCCGAGGATCTCGCCGGCATGGCCGTGTTCCTCGCCAGCGACGAGGCCGAATACATTGTCGCCCAGACCTACAATGTCGACGGCGGCCAATGGATGAGTTGAGGGGACAAGTTGAGGGGGAGGCGCTTCTCTTCTTTCCTCCGGAGAAGACGCCGCGGGGCAGGTGAGGGGCAGCATACCGGAACACCAGATGCTGCCCCTCACCCTCGCCCTCCCGAAGGAGGCGGAAACAGTTGGGCTGCAGATCGGCCAAAGGGTAAAATGAGATGACCGTGAAACTCTCTTCCTCGAACCTCGCCAGGTTGCCGGCCAAGGTCGCCGGTCCGAAATATGATCGCTCCGCCCTGAAGGCCGGCATCGTCCATTTCGGCGTCGGCAACTTCCACCGCTCGCATCAAGCGGTCTATCTCGACGATCTGTTCGGCACCGGCGAGGGCCATGACTGGGCGCTGATCGGCGCCGGCGTGTTCGAAGGCGAGAAGATCGGCCGTTCCAAGCTCGAGGAGCAGGATTGGCTGACCACCGTCGTCGAGCAGGACCAGGGCCATATGAGCGCCCGCGTCACCGGCGCCATGATCGATTTCCTGACGCCCGGCGACGCGGCCGCGATCATCGAACGGCTTGCCGATCCGGCCATCAAGATCGTCTCGCTGACCATCACCGAGGGCGGCTATTTCATCGACCCGGCTTCCGGCAAGTTCAACCCGGCCCATCCCGACATCGTTGCCGACGCGCAACCGGGCGCCGTGCCGAAGACCGTTTTCGGCATCATCCTCGCGGGCCTGCTGCGCCGGCGCGCCGACGGCATCGTGCCGTTCACCGTCATGTCCTGCGACAACATCCCCCATAACGGCCACGTCACCTCCGACGGCGTCATCGGCCTTGCGCGGCTGATCGACGAGGACCTCGCCAAATGGGTGGAGGACAAGGTCGCCTTCCCGAACGGCATGGTCGACCGCATCACGCCGGCCACCAGCGACCGCGAGCGCAAGATCCTCGCCGATGATTTCGGCCTGGAGGACAATTGGCCGGTGTTCTGCGAGCCGTTCAGGCAATGGGTGCTGGAGGACCATTTCACCGCCGGCCGTCCGGCGCTGGAGAAGGTCGGCGTGCAGTTCGTCAAGGACGTCTCGCCCTATGAGCTGATGAAGATCCGCATCCTCAATGGCGGCCACGCCACCATCGCCTATCCGGCCGGGCTGATGGACATCCATTTCGTCCATGAAGGCATGCAGGAGCCGCTGGTGCGCGCCTTCCTGTCGAAGCTCGAGCATGACGAGATCATCCCGACCGTGCCGCCGGTGCCCAACACCGATCTGGAGGACTATTATCAGCTTATCGAGCGCCGCTTCTCCAATCCCAAGATCGGCGACACCATCCGCCGGCTTTGCCTCGACGGCTCCAACCGCCAGCCGAAATTCATCATCCCGACGATCGCCGACCGGCTGAAGGCGGGCAAGGGCGTTGCCGGTCTCGCGCTGGAATCGGCCTTGTGGTGCCGCTACTGCTTCGGCACCACCGACAGCGGCGCCGTCATCGAGCCGAACGACCCGAGCTGGGACCGCATGCAGGCGACCGCCAGGGCGGCCAAGGACGATCCCAAGGCCTGGCTGGCGATGGAGGACATCTATGGCGATGTCGGCCGCTCGCCCGTCTTCGCCGAGGCCTTCGCCCACGCCTTGAAGGCGCTGTGGGCGCACGGCGCGCGCGAAACCCTGACGCGTTACCTCGCCGGAAAGCTTTGACGTTCGACTGGAAGCATCCGCCATGACGCCTGAGCTCGTCATCTTCGACTGTGACGGCGTCCTGGTCGACAGCGAGGCGCTTTCGGTCTCGGCGCTGCTCGGCATGATCGAGCTCGCCGGCGGCGCGGTGAGCGAGGACGCCGCCTACGAGCATTTCCTCGGCAAGAGCATGAAGAGCGTGCGCGAGATCCTCGGCCATGAGTTCGGGCTGGAGATCAGCGACCGGCATCTGACCGCCATGCGCGTCGACCTGATGCGCAAATTCCGCGAGGAATTGAAGCCGATCCCCGGCGTCAAGGAGGTGCTGCCGAAGCTCGGCCGGCCGTGCTGCGTCGCCTCGTCCGGCACGCTGGAGCGCATCCGCTACGCGCTCGACGTTACCGGCCTGCTCCCCCTGCTGGAGCCGCATCTCTTCAGCGCCACCATGGTCAAACGCGGCAAGCCGGCGCCCGATCTTTTCCTCCATGCCGCCGCCTCGATGCGGGCGCATCCGCGCAACTGCCTGGTGATCGAGGACAGCCCCGCCGGCGTGGCCGCCGCCCGCGCCGCAAGCATGCGCGTCTTTGCCTTCACCGGAGGCTCGCATGCCTCCAACCCCACGCTCAAGGCGCGGCTTGCGTCGACGGAGCCTGACTTTATATTCGCTGACATGCTGCAATTGCCCGATCTGATTGCAGGCCTGGGAGCGAGAGAAAAAGCATCTTGAGGAAGAGTTTCGTTTG
>NZ_RZTO01000257.1:0-7389 GCF_003997225.1 Mesorhizobium sp. M2C.T.Ca.TU.002.02.1.1 | reverse complement strand
GTCACCGGCGAGGCGCCGGTCACCACGTGCGGACTTCCCGTGGCGGTCAGCGGCCGCTTCGACGCCGCCGAGCCGACCGACATGCTGGTGGTCGTCGCCGGCTTCGGCACGCAGAACTACGCCACGTCGGCATTGTTGGCTGGCCTGCGCAGGGCGGCGCGGGCGGCCCGCGCCTGCGGCGGCGTCGAGGCCGGCACCTGGCTGGTGGCGCGCGCCGGCCTGCTCGAAGGCCGCAGCGCCACCACCCATTGGGAAGACATGGAGGATTTTTCCGCCGCCTTCCCGGGCGTCGACGTGCGGCCGGACCGCTATGTCATCGACGGGCCGGTCTTCACCTCCGGCGGCGCCTCGCCGACCTTCGACCTGATGCTGCATCTGGTCCGCACCAGGCTCGGCATGGCCGCCGCGCTCGATGTGGCGAGCGTCTTCATCTACGACCAGGCCCGCGCCGCGACCGACGCGCAGCCGCTGGTCTCGCTCGGCCGGCTCGACGGCTACGACCCCAGGCTCGCCCAGGCGATCCGGCTGATGGAAGCGCATGTCGACCAGCCGCTCACCATCGACGCCGTGGCCAAACGCGCTGGCGTGACGGCAAGGACGCTGGAAAGCATCTTCCGCAAGTCGATCGGCGAGACGCCCGGCGCCTATTATCTGAGGCTGCGCCTCAGTGCCGCCCGCCGCCTTGTGGTCGACACGCGCATCGCCATGGCCGATATTGCCGGGCGCACAGGCTTTTCGTCCGCCGCGGCATTTTCCAGGGCATTTTCAAGAGCGTTCGGCGAGGCGCCGGTCAGGCTTCGGCGCGGCTAATGCATGTCGCCCAAAAGTGCGAAGCGGTTTTGGGACAACGACATGCATCAAACAAGGCCTAAAGCGCGTCGCCTGAATCCGCTTCAGCGCGACGCGCTTTAAGGATCCATCTGGCCGCTGCCGCCAGATCGTCGACCACGGCAGTGGGCGCCGGATCGAAGCGCGTTTCGTCGCCAGGACGGTACTTGCCGGTCCGCACGAGCAGCGCCGCGCCGAGTCCGGCGCGCAATGCACCGGCGACATCGCTCTCCGCGTCGTCGCCGACCATGACCGCATCGGCCGGCGGACAACGCAAACCGGCAAGCGCCGACAGGAAGAAATCGGGAGACGGCTTGCCGAGCACGACAGGGCTGCGGCCGCTGGCGAATTCGAGTGCCGCGACGAAGGCGCCGGTATCGAGGCTGAGCAGTCCGTCGGCATCCTTGAACGTACGGTTGACCGCAAGCGCCACGAAATCGGCGCCGGCAACCAGTTCGCGGAAAGCACGGTTGAGGCTGGCGTGGTTGAACGCCTCGCCGGCATCGCCGACGACGACGGCTTTATCGCTCCCGCCCTCCACTCCGGAAAACTCGGTCTCGAGGTCGGGATGGACGAGCAGATGCGGCCGGCGTCCGCGCTTGCGTAGCCATTCGACGGCTGCGCCTGCCGGCGTCGCCAATTCCTCGTCCTCTACCTTGATGCCCAGCCCGGCAAGTTGAGCGATGATCGCGTCGCGTGGGGAGCGTGTCGTGTTGCTGACGAACCGGAGCGGCAGCCCGGCACCGCGCAGACGCTCGATGGCCGCCGCGGCGCCCGCTATCTGGACGTCGCCATCGTAGACGACACCCAGAAGATCGAGCAGCACCGCGCGTATCATCGATGCAGGATGGAGAAACAGTCTCCGTTCGTCAAACCAGGGTAGAAATGGGCCAGGGCAGAAACGGGCCAAGGAAGAATCGGCCTACGGAAGATTCAGGCGGCGTCGCGGCCTTCACCGACGATGCGCGAGCGCATGCTCTTGGCCAGCGCCGTTTCGAGCCGCGCGGCGACCGCGCGATCCCATTCATTCGGCTCGCGGGCGCCGTCTTTCGAATGCGGCAGCGCCATCAGCCGATCGATGATCGAACCAGCCTCACCGGAAGAGAGCAGGGCGTCGATTTCGCGTTCGTGCTGCATACGTTTCGCCTCCTTCTTTCCTTCCCGCCACAGGAGCCACGTTTATACGAGTTCCGTGACGGCTGTTTGAAGGCAAGAACGGGGCGATTGAGGGGCGATTCGGGGCAAGACCTTGTCGTGAAGTCCTGCCCCGCGCGAAGGCGGATTCAACCGCTGTCGCTTGTCAGATCGATGCGGTCGGCTGGCCGCCAAGCGGTCAGACGTAGCGGTTGACGATGTTCTCGAGCAGCTCCTGCCGACCGGAGCGCGGCTGCGGCTCGATCTTCTTCTTCACCACGCGTTCGGCGATCTCCTCCAGCGTGCGCTTGCCCGACAGCATCGCCTTGCCTTCGGCGGTGTTCCAACCGGCATAGCGTTCCGCGAGCGGGCCCGACAGCGCCTTGTCCTCGATCATCTTCGCCGCCGCCTTCAGGCCGCGCGCGCAGGCATCCATGCCGCCGATATGGCCGATCAGGAGGTCGTCCGGATCGAGCGACTGGCGCCGCAGTTTCGCGTCGAAATTGGTGCCGCCGGTCTTGAAGCCGCCGCCCTGCAGCACCTGGTAATAGGCCAAAGCCATTTCCGGCACGTTGTTGGGGAACTGGTCGGTGTCCCAGCCCGACTGGTAGTCGTTGCGGTTCATGTCGATCGAACCGAAGACGCCTAGCGCATTGGCTAGGGCCAGCTCGTGCTCGAAGGAATGGCCGGCAAGGATCGCGTGGCCCTGCTCGATGTTGAGCTTGACCTCCTTCTCCAGCCCGAAGCGCTTGAGGAAGCCATAGACGGTAGCAACGTCGTAGTCGTACTGGTGTTTGGTCGGTTCCTGCGGCTTCGGCTCGATCAGGATCGTGCCCTTGAAGCCGATCTTGTGCTTGTAGTCGACGACGAGGTTGAGGAAGCGGCCGGCCTGCTCCTGCTCGCGCGCAAGGTCGGTGTTGAGCAGCGTCTCATAGCCTTCGCGCCCACCCCACAGCACATAGTTCTCGCCCTTCAGCTTCTTGGTGACGTCGATGCATTTCTTCACCGTCGCCGCCGCATAGGCGAACACATCCGGATCGGGATTGGTGGCGGCGCCCGCCATGAAGCGGCGGTGCGAGAAGAGGTTCGCCGTGCCCCAGAGCAGCTTGACGCCGGTCTGTTTCATCTTGGTCGCGAAATAGTCGGTGATCTCGTCGAGGCGCGCGGCACTTTCGGAGAAATCCTTGCCCTCCGGGCGCACGTCGGCGTCGTGGAAGCAGAAATAGGGCGCGCCGAGCAGCGAGAACATCTCGAAGGCGACGTCGGCCTTGAGCTTGGCCAGCTCCATCGTGTCGACGCCGCCCGGCTTGGCGAACCAGGGCCGGTCGAAGGTCTGGCCGCCGAACGGGTCGCCACCCGGCCAGGCGAAGGAATGCCAATAGGCGACGGCGAAACGCAGATGGTCTTCCAGCCGCTTGCCGGCCACCACCTCGTCCGGGTTGTAGAAGCGATAGGCCAGCGGATTGGTCGAATCCGGCCCCTCATATTTGATCTTCTTGATGTCGCCGAAAAATCCGCTGCTCATGGTTTCCTTCCTCTCCAAGTGCTTTGCCCGATTACCTCAGGCGTAATTGGTTTCGCTCTTTCGCGGGGCCAAAAGGGTCATGTCGAAACGATCCAACGAAGGAGCATGACAATGACCGACCTCAACACGATCGCCCGCAATTACATCGCCGCCTGGAACGAGAGCGATGCGATCCGCCGCAAGGCGCTGCTCGAAGCGGCCTTCACCACGGATGTCAGCTATCGCGACCCGATCATGCAGGGTGACGGCCATGCTGGCGTCGCGGCGCTGATCGACGGCGTGCAGCAGCGCTTTGCCGGCTTCCGGTTTTCGCTGAAGGGTGTCCCCGACGGTTTCGCCGATCGCATCCGCTTCTCGTGGAACCTTGGGCCGGAAGGCACCGAGTCGGTCATCGAAGGCACCGACATCGGCGTCATCGAGAACGGCCGCTTGAAGAGCGTCACCGGATTTTTGGACAAGGTGATGGCGCAGTGAGGCTAATTGGGGAGGTGGGGTGCGAAGCCCCCCTCTCTGGCCTGCCGGCCATCTCCCCCGCAAGGGGGGAGATTGGATGTCGCGCCGGCTTTCGCCAATCGCCATCGTTGCAAGGAGAGGCGAGGCGCCGAAGCTGCCAATCTCCCCCCTTGAGGGGGAGATGCCCGGCAGGGCAGAAAGGGGGGCCTCGCTCCTGCTCACGCAGTTACAGCCCTTATCGCCGGATAAAGCGCGCGATACCTCTGATAGGCGTCGGCATAAGCCCCGCCAAGCCCGGCATCCGGCTCAACCGTCGCATCCGTCGCCGGCGCCGTGCACACGCCGAGCGGGTCGGCGCCTGTCGCGGCAATCAACCCCAGCCTTGCCGCACCAAACGCCGCGCCAAAATCGCCGTCGGCGGGAATGTCGACCGGCACCTGCAGCGCGGTGGCGATCGCCTTCAGCCAGTAGCGCGAGCGCGAGCCGCCGCCGATCGCGGTCACCCGGCTCAGCGTCGTGCCGGCCGTCTTCAGCGCCTCGAGACTGTCGCGGAAGGCGAAGGCGACGCCTTCCAGCACCGCCTGCGTCAGCACGGCCCGGCTCGATTGATGCGCCAGCCCGGTGAACGAGCCGCGGATGGCGGAATCATTGTGCGGCGTGCGCTCGCCCGAGAGATAGGGCAGGAAAGAGACGCCCGTCGGCGCCTTCAGCGTGTCGCCGAGCTCGCCGGTCAGGTCGCCGGCGCTTTTTCCCGTGATCTCCGACAGCCAGTTGAGCGAATCGGTGGCCGACAGGATGACGCCCATCTGGTGCCATGTGGCGGGTAGCGCGTGGCAGAAGGTGTGCACCGCGCTTTCCGGATTGGGCAGATAGGAGGCGTTGGCCGCAAACAGCACGCCCGACGTGCCGAGCGACACGAAAGCATGGCCGGCGCCGACCGTGCCCATGCCGCAGGCCGAAGCCGCATTGTCGCCGGCGCCGCCGGCAACCGGGATGCCCGCCGCGGTGCCCCATTTCGACGCGAGCTCAGCGCGCAGCCCACCGGCCTTAGCCGTGCCTTCGACCAGCGACGGCATGTGCTTCTCGTCGAGCGATGTCGCCGCCAGCAATTCGGGCGCCCAGCGCCGCTTGCCGACATCGAGCCAGGACGTGCCGGCCGAATCCGACATTTCGGAAATGCGCTCGCCGGTCAGCCAGAGCCGCAGGTAATCCTTGGGCAGCAGCACCTTGGCGACCTTGGCGAAGATTGCAGCCTCGTTGTTCTTCACCCAGGCAAGCTTCGGCGCGGTGAAGCCCGGGAAAACGATGTTGCCGGTGAGCTTGCGGAAGCGCGGATCGGCATCGAGCGCCGCCGCCTCGACATGGCTGCGCGTGTCGTTCCACAGGATGCAGGGCCGCAGCACCTTGTCCGATTGATCGAGCAGGGTGGCGCCGTGCATCTGGCCCGAAAGCCCGATTCCCTTGACCGCCGCCAGCTCTTTCGGATGCGAAGCCTTGAGCTCGGCAATTGCTGCCTCGCAGGCCTCGATCCAATGTGCCGGATCCTGCTCCGACCAACCTGGATGCGGCCGCGAGACGTCGAGCG
Organism: Mesorhizobium sp. M2C.T.Ca.TU.002.02.1.1; assembly: GCF_003997225.1. NCBI lineage: Bacteria > Pseudomonadati > Pseudomonadota > Alphaproteobacteria > Hyphomicrobiales > Phyllobacteriaceae > Mesorhizobium > Mesorhizobium sp. M2C.T.Ca.TU.002.02.1.1. Next base: position 1,864 of record NZ_RZTO01000257.1, on the reverse strand, counting down.
AGCTATGGCCGGCGCCAATGACCTTCTGGCCGTCATCGATCAGCAGCGCCTTGACGCCCGAAGTGCCCAGGTCGAGGCCGAGATACATGATTTCCTCCCATTGCCATTAATTTTTTCGGATCTCGAAAAAATCTGGCTTGGCCGTTTTTAGGGCAAGATCCGCTTCGGGTCAATTCTCAGACAAATCGAATGCGCGCCGCGAGAACAGCGCCGACAACGGGCTGTCCGGCCGCGCCAGCTGCCGTTCGGCGGTAAGCGCTCGCGCCAGCCCGCTGTCGCCGGCGCGCAACGCGGCTTCGATCAGCGTCAGGTCGATGACGTCGCGTTGCGCGTGACTGCCGCCGAAACGGTGCGCGATCGAGCGGATCGGCCGGATCAGCCGCACGGCCTCGTCGTGATTGCCCTCGCCGAAGGCCTTGATCGCAAGCGTCAGCGGGTGGCCGACATCGCGCGTGAAGGCGGCGTTGTCGTCGCCGCCGCGCATCGCTTCGCGCTGCGCCTCGAGCAGTGTCTTCGCCGGCGCCTCCAGCCCGGCGCCGACAAAGGCCATCATCGCATGCGCGTCGTTGAAGGCGTAGTTGCCGGCGGCGGCTTTCGGGATCCAGTTGGCGGCGAGTGCCGACCAGCGGTCGCCGACATCGACGCCGCCCAGAGTGAGGCGCCAAAGGATCGCCGACGCATCGACCATGTTTAGCACCAAGGTTGAGCGGTCGCCATAGATAGGCCCGTCATAGAGCCGGAGCACCTCGTCCGTCTCGCCGAGATCATAGTGAAACAGCGCCAGGTGCCACCAATTGTGGATTTTCAGGAAGCTGTCCTTCGACCACGCGTCGGAATTGACCCGCATCCAGGCGATGCCGTCTCGTTGCCGGCTTTGCATTTCCATGACATGCGCGACCGCATGCTGTGCCCAGCCATCGCGCGGCTCGATCTCGACAGCTTGCCGGCCGAAGGACTCGGCGCGGGCATAGTCGCCCATTTCCTCCAGTCCGAAGGCCTGCATGCCGAGAATGGCGTGGTAGCCCGGCATGCCCTTCTGCCAGGCCGGCAGCGCCCGGCCGATGCGGTCGCGCAGCATGCGCGCGTTGCCGGTGAAGAAATCGATCTGATGCCCGACCTGCAGCGCCAGCGCATCGCGCGGATTGTCGATCGCGATATCCTCGAGGATGCGCGCGGCGTCATGCCAGCGCCCGTCGGCAAGATGGCCGAGCGCCGCGACATGCGCCTGTTCGCGCGCGGTGGCGGCAAGCGGCAGCGCCGCCTGATGGCTCGATCGGGCAACCGCCGTCGCGTCCCGTTCGGTGGCCAGGCCGAACAGATAGCCCTTGAACACATGCGCCATGACGAAGGCCGGGGCATCGGCAATGGCGCGGTCGATGGAACCCACCGGATCGCCGATGAAGCATTGCAGCTCATGCACGGCGCGGGCGTAGGACGACAACCCGGCTTCGGTCGCGCCCGAGTAAGCGAGGCCGAATTCGTCCTGCAGCGTCATTGAGTATCCTTAGACGATCGCGAATTGCTGTTCGGGGCCGATCCTAAAGCAATTCCAGGAAAAGTGTGTATCGGCGATCCTGTGAAACGCTGAATCGCTCTGGAGCATCGGCGCGGCGCGCGCCAATAGCAGCCCCGTCCAATCAATACTGTAGCCGATTCAGCTCACTTTGCAGTTTATCAACCATGCAACCCAGAATAGGCTTTGTAAAATTTTCCGAATTGTGTCTTCATTGCGGCGCCGGGCGGGGAGCTAAAAATCGCGAATTGCGAGGACGCGATGCGGCGCTTTGGAAATTCTCTTCCGAGACTCTTCTCGGAAGGAAAAGTTATATCAGAAAATGTTTATCGACTAATAAATGGCTTGGAG
>NZ_RZTO01000256.1:0-7389 GCF_003997225.1 Mesorhizobium sp. M2C.T.Ca.TU.002.02.1.1 | reverse complement strand
CTTGTAGACCGCGTTGAGCCCGACGTCCGCCGAAGCGGCATTCGCGGCCGTGCAGGTAGCAAGGTCGGCCTGCGTCTTGGCTGCCGCGCAGTCGATGGCTGCCGCACGGGCAGCGGGCGTGGTGAGAAGCATAGCCAGCCCAGCGGCGACTGCGAAAATCGCGACCGCCAGCGAGGCCGAAAGGAGCGTGGTTTTGCCAGACATCTGATCTGCCCTCTGTTTGAATCGACCCGCCACTCGCGCCAGCATAGGTTGAGACAACTGCGACGATCAACGCCAAACCTGTGACGTGGCAAGCAAAGTGTGACCGGGCGGGATCGGCGAGGGCGAAGGAGCGAACAACCTCTCCTTGTGGTCCCCTTGCGGGGAGATGCCCGGCGGGGCACCGCTGTCCTGCCTCTCAGTCACTCAAGGGCGACGGGCCGGGATATTTCCGTTGTCGATTTGGATCAGCAGGTGCTCTGTCGCGTCCCCTTCCGGCCTGCCGGCCATCTCCCCCACAAGGGCGGAGATTGGCTGTGCCGGCGGCGCTCCGCCCATGGATGCGACTGGGACGGCGATTTGAGCATCCTCGAATAGAACCACCTGCGTCGCCAGAGCGGTTGTCGTGGCGACCTGGAAGAAAATGAAAGCGAGGGCGAGATAGCGGATCACGGGCCTCCAAACGCTTCGGCAGGCAAGTGGTTCCCTTATCGGGTTTCGCCGGCATCCGGGCGCTGGCTCTTGCGAAGCGCCGATGTCCCGTGCAAAAGCGCGGCTATGCTTATCATCAACGACCTTACGCTGCGCATGGCGGGGCGGCTGCTTCTCGATCATGCCTCGCTCACCCTGCCGGCCGGCACCAAGGCCGGTCTCGTCGGCCGAAACGGCACCGGCAAGACCACGCTGTTCAAGGCGATCACCGGCGATTTCCCCTCGGAGACCGGCTCCATCAGCCTGCCGAAGAACACGCGCATCGGCCAGGTGGCGCAGGAAGCGCCCGGAACCGAGGAGCCGCTGATCGAGATCGTGCTGAAAGCCGATGTCGAGCGCCAGGCTCTGCTCGAAGAGGAAAAGACCGCGACCGACCCGCACCGCATCGCCGAGATCCATACGCGGTTGGCCGATATCGACGCCCATTCGGCCGAATCCCGCGCCGCCACCATCTTGGCCGGCCTCGGCTTCGACGATGCCGCGCAGAAGCGTCCGGCCTCTTCCTTCTCCGGCGGCTGGCGCATGCGCGTGGCTTTGGCCGCCGTGCTCTTCTCCGAGCCGGACCTTTTGCTGCTCGACGAGCCGACCAACTATCTCGACCTCGAAGGCACGCTCTGGCTGGAGAATTATGTCTCCAAATATCCGCACACGGTGCTGCTGATCTCGCACGACCGCGACCTGCTCAACCGCGCCGTCAATTCGATCGTCCATCTCGACCAGAAGAAGCTGACCTTCTGGCGCGGCGGCTACGATCAGTTCGAGCGCCAGCTCACCGAGCAGCGCGAACTGCAGGAAAAGAGCCGCGTCAAGCAGGAAGCGCAACGCAAGCACATGGAATCCTTCGTCGAGCGTTTTCGCGCCAAGGCTTCCAAGGCGAGACAGGCGCAGTCGCGCCTGAAGGCGCTGGAGAAGCTGAAGCCGATCGCCGCCGTGGTGAACGACACGGTGCGGCCGTTCTCGTTCCCCGAGCCGGTGAAGACGGTCGCCTCGCCGATCGTGGCGCTGAACGGCGTCAATGTCGGCTACACCGAGGGCAATCCGGTCCTGAAGAAGATGACGCTGCGCATCGATGCCGACGATCGCATCGCGTTGCTCGGCGCCAACGGCAACGGCAAGTCGACCTTCGCCAAATTGCTCGCCGGTCGGTTGAAGGCCGAGACCGGCTCCATGACGATCGCGCCGGGCCTGAAGGTGGCGATCTTCGCCCAGCACCAGCTCGACGATTTGCGTCCAGAGGAAAGCGCTTACGAACACGTGCGCCGGCTGATGCCCGACGCGCCGGAAGCCAAGGTGCGCGCCCGCGTCGCCCAGTTCGGCCTCTCGACCGAGAAGATGAACACCGCCGCGAAAGATCTGTCCGGCGGCGAGAAGGCGCGCCTGCTGATGGGCTTGTCGGCCTTCGAGGGGCCCAACCTTTTCATTCTCGACGAGCCGACCAACCACCTCGACATCGACAGCCGTGAATCGCTGATCCATGCGCTGAACGACTTTCCGGGCGCCGTGATCCTGATCTCGCACGACCGGCATCTTCTGGAGGCGACAGCCGACCGGCTGTGGCTGGTCAAGGACGGCGCGGTCAATCCCTATGACGGCGACCTGGAGGATTATAAGACGCTGGTCACCGGCGTCTCGTCCAACCGCCGGGAGCAGAAGGAGGCGGACAAGGCCTCCAAGGCCGACCGCCGCCGCGAGGCCGCCCATCGCCGCGCCGCGCTCGAGCCATTGGCCAAGGAGATCCGCGCCACCGAGGCGCTGATGGACCGCATCCGCAAGCGCATCGACCTGATCGAGGACGAGCTCGCCAATCCGGCCGTCTACGAAAAGGACCCCTCGACCGCGACGCGGCTTGCCAAGGAGCGCTCGCAGCTGGCGCACACACTGGCGGTGAACGAGGACAAGTGGCTGACGATGTCGGCGGAATATGAGGAAGGGATCGCGGAGTAAGCATCATGCCTCCCGCGCGGGAGGGCACGCGGTCGCATCAGTCGTTCAGCAGGTTTTCGCGCAGCATCGTGCCCGGATACTCCGTTCGATAGCGTCCACGCCTTTGCAGTTCGGGAACGACGAGGTCGACGAATTCCTCGAAGCAGCCGGGTGTGTAGGTGGCGATCAGCATGAAGCCGTCGGCGCCGCCATCGTCCATGAACTCCTCCAGCCTGTCGGCGATGTCGGCAGGCGTGCCGACCAGCACGGGCATTCCCATGCCCTGCGCGTAGATGATGGCGGCGTCGCGGATCGTTACCGGGGCGCCGTCGCGTGCGTAGAGGATCGATTCGAACAGGCCCTGGATACCGGGGACCTCGATGTCCTGGATCAGGTCGTCCAGATCGAATGTCGAGAAGTCGAGACCGAAATGGCCCGACATCCAGGCCAGCGCGCCCTCGGGAGGAATGCAAGCCAGGATCCGTTCGTACTTGGCCTGCGCCTCCTCCCGTGTTTCCGCAACGACTGTCTGGACACCATAGATGAGACGTACGCTGCCAGGCGGGCGATTGAAGCGCTCGCTGACGCGGGTATTGAGATCGTCGCTGTATTGGCGCATGCGGGCGACAGTCGGCAGCACCGCAAAGATCGCCTCGGCATGCTTTGCCGCGAAATCGCGGCCGCGGTCGGACGAGCCCGCCTGCCACAGCACCGGCTGGCCCTGCGGCGACGGCGCTACGAAATGGCGGCCGCGCGACCGGAAGAATGTGCCTTCGTGCACCACCTCGTGTACTTTGGAAGGGTCGGCGTAGACGCCGCTTTCCTTGTCGGCGATGATCGCGTCCGGCTCCCAGGAGTTCCATAGCTTGTAGCAAAGCTCCATGTACTCATCGAGCTGCTCGTAGCGGTGGCCGCGATCGGTCATCTCGGCTCCATACGCCTCCCACTCGCTCTTCGAATAGGACGAGACGATGTTCCAGGCGATGCGGCCGTTGGAAAGATGGTCGAGGCTCGAAAGCCTGCGGCACATCGAGTAGGGGTGCTCGAAGGCGGTCGACAAGGTGACGCCGACGCCGAGATGCGTGGTCGCCGAGGTGATGATTGGCGCGATGGTCGACGGTTCATGCGTCGGGAACTGCACCGCGTATTTCACGATCGGATCGGATGAATTCGCGTGGGTGTTGTAAGGCGCCAGCTCGTCGGCGATGAACATAGCGTCGAACAGGCCGCGCTCCATGGTCCGGGCCATGTGCTGCCAGTATTCGGGGCGCGCATAATTCCAGCCGACCTTGTCTTTCGGGTGGCGCCACATGCCGGTTGCGTGGCTGTTCACGCCATGCTGAATGAAGCCGAGCAGATGTGCTTTCTTTGCCATTGACGGTCCTGACTGTTAGTACTGAAGGAGGTTTTCGCGCAACGTCGTTCCAGCGTAGGCTCTGCGGTAGCGGCCGCGCCGCTGCATTTCCGGGACCACCAGATCGACGAATTCCTCAAAGCATCCAGGTGTGTAGGTTGCCAGCAGCATGAAGCCGTCGGCGCCGCCCTCGTCCATGAACGTCTCGAGTTGGTCGGCGATGTCGGCGGCGGTTCCCACGAGTGTCGGCATGGCGAACCGCATCGAATAGATTTCCGCCGCCTCGGCGATGGTCACGTCGCTGCCGGCACCCGAGCGCACCAGCGCGTCCCTGACGCCCTGAATGCCGGGGACGTCGATGCTGTCGAGCGGCGAATCCGGATCATACTTCGAGAAGTCGAGGCTGAGCTGGCCGGACAGCAGCGCAAGCGACCCCTCCCGCGGCAGCAAGGCGCGGATGGTCTCGTATTTGCGCTTCGCCTCGTCGCGGGTCTCGCCGACGATCGGCTGCACGCCGTAGATAAGCTTCACGCCGCCGGCACGTCGCCCGAATTTTTCGAGGCGGCGGTTGAGGTCTTCGGAATAGAGGCGCATCTCGTCGACATTCGGATGGATCGCGAAAATCGCTTCCGCCTGCCTGGCCGCGAAGTTGCGGCCCGGCTCGGACGATCCGGCCTGCCAAAGGACCGGCTTTCCCTGAGGCGACGGCGCCACGAAATGTCGGGCGCGGCATTGGAAGAATTCGCCCCGATGCACCACTTCGCGCACCTTGGATGGGTCGGCGTAGATACCGCTGTTCCTGTCGGCGACGATCGCGTCCGGCTCCCATGAATTCCAGAGCTTCAGGCAGAGCTCGAGATACTCTTCGATGCGATCGTAGCGGCGGCTGCGGTCGTCCATCTGGGCGCCATAGGCATCCCACTCGCTTTTCGAGTAGGAGCCGACGATGTTCCAAGCGATGCGCCCGTTGGAAAGATGGTCCAGGCTGGAGAGCCGGCGGCACATCGAGTACGGATGTTCGAATGCGGTCGACAGCGTCAGCCCGACGCCAAGATGGGTGGTGGCGCCGGTGACGATCGGCGCCAGGGTCGATGGTTCGTGGGTAGGGCACTGAACGGCCCACTTCACGGTCGCATCGGAGTTGTCGGCAAAGCTGTTGTAGGGCGCCAGCTCGTCGGCGATGAACATCGCGTCGAACAGACCGCGCTCCATGGTCCGAGCCATGTGCTGCCAGTATTCGGGGCGCGCATAATTCCAGCCGACCTTGTCTTTGGGATGCCGCCACATGCCGGTCGCATGGCTGTTGACCCCATGCTGCATAAATCCGAGGAAGTGCGCTTGCTTCTTGGTCACGGACTGGTCCCGGTACTTGAAACTGATTTTTGCTGGCACCCTGAAGCGCCGGCTTTCGGATTTGCGCGCGGTGAGGGCGTGGCGCGCCGGAAGCCGTTCGCGCCACGCCCGACCGACCGGTGGTCGTCGGAGCGCAATCTATGGCTTGGTGGCCGGCACCTTCTTTTCGATGAAGAAGGCCAGGCCGACGCCGAATGTCGTTACCAGCACCAGGAACGGCCCGGCATAGACGAAATACGGCGTGTAACCGATGCCTGCTATGCTGACGATGGAGAGTGCGAACGCCAAGGCGATGCCGCCCCAATGGCCGTCCTGCGGCACCGGCGCCTCTTCCGTTTCGCCTTGGCGGAAGTCGTTGATCGCGTTCTGTACGCCACGCCAGTATCCGGCGGCAAAGACCGCCGTCGCCAGCACCGAGCCGATCGTGATGATGAGAGTGATTGCCGACATATCCATTCCCCTTATTCAGCCGGTGCCGTGACGGCGCCGGGCAGGGCGCTGTCAGCCGTTGCGTTCGCGTCCAGTGTGGTGCTCTGCCGCAGGGCGGCGTAGTCGAAGCGTTCGGGTCGGATGAGCGCTCCCAGCACCACCGTCAGGCCGCTGATCGCGACGATGCTGATCGTTCCCACCAGATCGCCGTAGACGTGGCGCAGCGGCATGCCGATGCCGATCGCCAGGACGATGCCCCCGACGAAGCCGATCGTATTGGTTCGCGGCCAAAGGATCGCCAGCACCAGCGGTAGCAGGATCGAGGTCTTGAGCGCATAGGTGGTCAGGACCAGCGTGGTGAAGTCGACGCCGGAAAGGACGATGCCGAAGGCAACCAGGCCGCCTATCAGGGTCGAAATCTTGGTGATGACGAACAGCCGGCTTTCAGCCGTCCTCGGGGCGAAGCGCTTGACGATGTCGACGGCGACGATTGAGGAAAGCGCCGACCCGGCACCGTCGATCGTCGAGTAGCAGGCGGCCAGGATCATCAGCACATAACCGATGATGATGAAGAACGGCAGGCCGAGATGCGAAATCAGATACGGCCCGATCGCCGCCGAGTCGCCGCCGATATCCGATAGGTTCAGGCCGTATGCGATACCGATCAGACCGAGAGTGCCGAGCGCGATCGGGATGGGATAAAACAGCGCGCCGGCCCAGAGGAAGGTGCGGTTGACATATTCCGATTTGATCGCCCACGCCTTCTGCCAGAAGGTCTGGTCGGCGATGGCGGCTGCGAATATGCCGAATGCCAGGGTGATGCCGAAACCGGCGGCGGCGTCCCAGCGCAGCACCGACAGATTGGCGGGGTTCACCTCTCCGACCTTGGCGACGACCGCAAGCGCGCCGCCCGGCACCTTGTCGAAGGCCAGCGAGACGATGATCGCCGCCGGCACCGTGATCATCAGAAGGTTGATGGTCGCGGTCATGACGCTCGTCCACAGGCCGCCGAAATAGGAATAGACCAACACCGAGATAAGGCCGACAAGCGCTGCATAGGTCCAGTCGATATTGAAGATCGTCGACATGACCACCGAAGCGCCCTTCAGGTTGATCAGGATCTCCAGGACGATGCCGAAGACCATCGTCAGCGTCACGATGGATGTCGCGACCCCCGACTGCTTGAAGCGGTTCTTGGTGAACTCGGAGATCGTGTAGCCGTTCGGCATCTGCCGGCGCAGGACGCGCGTGAACGGGATCAGCATCATCACCGCAAGCCCATTCGGCGCCACGAACCAGAACAGGCCCGACAGGCCCCATTCGAAGGTCATGGCGGAGGTCATCATCACCGCCATCGACCATGTCCAGACGGAAATTACCGAGCCGACGCCGAAGCCAAACCCGATCTTGCGGTCGGAGATGATGAAGTCGTGGGTGTTGCGCACCAGCAGCCGGCGAATGACGATCGCCGCCACGAGGGTGGCCAACCCGAGCCCCACGAGAAGCGAATAGCCCAGAGTCGGGGTAAGCCCCTGTGTCAATTGGAGAGTTGTCTTGTCCATGTCAAAATGTCCCGCTCGTTAGCTGGCTGCAAAGCGTTTCGTCCCCACTGGGCCAGCGCCGGGCGGAACTTAAAC
>NZ_RZTO01000255.1:5000-7401 GCF_003997225.1 Mesorhizobium sp. M2C.T.Ca.TU.002.02.1.1 | reverse complement strand
GGCAAAAAACCAAAAGAGCCCGCGCAAGGCGGGCTCTTTTGGTTTTGGTTGCGGGGACAGGATTTGAACCTGTGACCTTCAGGTTATGAGCCTGACGAGCTACCGGGCTGCTCCACCCCGCGTCACCTACGAGCAAGCGTTTGCTTGCGACTACGAGCAAGCGTTTGCTTGCGACTACGAGCAAGCGTTTGCTTGCGACTACGAGCAAGCGTTTGCTTGCGACTACGAGCAAGCGTTTGCTTGCGACTACGAGCAAGCGTTTGCTTGCGAGCTTAGAGGTAAGTTTTTGCTTACCGGATTCAATGGGTCCGCCAAATGAAAGGGCCGCTTGCGCGGCCCGGGCTCCCGTTTGGCGGGCCTTATATCGTAGAGAGAAGACTGGTCTCCTTCCTGAATCTTTTTGATCCGGATTTGAGGTGAACGTGCGCTTTGCAGACCTGGCAGCGACCTACTCTCCCGCGTCTTGAGACGAAGTACCATCAGCGCTGGAGCGTTTCACGGCCGAGTTCGGAATGGGATCGGGTGCAGCCGCTCCGCCATAACCACCAGGTCGGCAAAACGCACGTTCAAATCGAGAAGCTGTTCAAGCGCGATCCGAAGGATCGTCGCAGCGCGATCCGAAGGATCGTCGTTTTTGTGCCGGCGACAATCCTTCGGATTGCGCCTTGATGGATATAAGTAATGAGAACGATCAAGCCTATCGAACTATTAGTACCGGTAAGCTTCAAGCGTTGCCGCTCTTCCACACCCGGCCTATCAACGTGGTCGTCTTCCACGGTTCTCAGGGAATACTCGTTTCAAGGTGGGTTTCCCGCTTAGATGCCTTCAGCGGTTATCCCGTCCGGATATAGCTACCCTGCGATGCGGCTGGCGCCACAACAGGTCCACCAGAGATCCGTCCATCCCGGTCCTCTCGTACTAGGGACAGATCCTTTCAATATTCCTACACCCACGGCAGATAGGGACCGAACTGTCTCACGACGTTCTGAACCCAACTCACGTACCGCTTTAAATGGCGAACAGCCATACCCTTGGGACCTGCTCCAGCCCCAGGATGCGATGAGTCGACATCGAGGTGCCAAACAACCCCGTCGATATGGACTCTTGGGGGTCATCAGCCTGTTATCCCCGGCGTACCTTTTATCCGTTGAGCGATGGCCCTTCCACGCGGGACCACCGGATCACTATGACCGACTTTCGTCTCTGCTCGACTTGTCAGTCTCGCAGTCAGGCAGGCTTATGCCATTGCACTCAGCGAACGATTTCCGACCGTTCTGAGCCCACCATCGCGCGCCTCCGTTACTCTTTAGGAGGCGACCGCCCCAGTCAAACTACCCACCATACATTGTCCCGGACCCGGATAACGGGCCGCGGTTAGACATCCATAGTAATAAGGGTGGTATTTCAAGGGTGGCTCCACCTGAGCTGGCGCCCAGGCTTCAAAGCCTACCACCTATCCTACACATGCCACTACGAATGCCAATGTAAAGCTATAGTAAAGGTGCACGGGGTCTTTCCGTCTAACCGCAGGAACCCCGCATCTTCACGGGGAATTCAATTTCACTGAGTCTATGCTGGAGACAGCGGGGAAGTCGTTACGCCATTCGTGCAGGTCGGAACTTACCCGACAAGGAATTTCGCTACCTTAGGACCGTTATAGTTACGGCCGCCGTTTACTGGGGCTTCGATTCAGAGCTTGCACCCCTCCTCTTAACCTTCCAGCACCGGGCAGGCGTCAGACCCTATACGTCGCCTTGCGGCTTCGCAGAGCCCTGTGTTTTTGATAAACAGTCGCTACCCCCTGGTCTGTGCCACCCTCCTCCACTTGCGTAGAAAAGGGTCACGCTTCTTCCGAAGTTACGCGTGCAATTTGCCGAGTTCCTTCAGCATAGTTCTCTCAAGCGCCTTGGTATACTCTACCTGACCACCAGTGTCGGTTTCGGGTACGGTCTATAAGGAGGAGCTATTTCCTGGAACCACTCCGCTGCCCGTTCAATCCGATAAGATTGGACAACTTGTGTGATCCGTCACTACCTCCAGGCCCACGAATATTAACGTGGTTCCCATCGACTACGCGTTTCCGCCTCGTCTTAGGGGCCGGCTAACCCTGCTCAGATTAACTTTAAGCAGGAACCCTTGGTCTTTCGGCGGGGGAGTCTCTCACTCCCCTTACGTTACTCATGTCAGCATTCGCACTTCTGATACCTCCACCGCCCCTCACGGGTACGGCTTCATCAGCTTACAGAACGCTCCGCTACCGCTCGCATTACTGCGAACCCTAAGCTTCGGTGTATGGCTTTAGCCCCGTTACATTTTCGGCGCAAAGACCCTTATTTAGACCAGTGAGCTGTTACGCTTTCTTTAAATGATGGCTGCTTCTAAGCCAACATCCTGGTTGTTT
>NZ_RZTO01000254.1:0-7492 GCF_003997225.1 Mesorhizobium sp. M2C.T.Ca.TU.002.02.1.1 | reverse complement strand
CCTCGATCATCGAATCCGGCGTCGACCCGAGCCGCATGGCCGGCATCCGCGGCCAGCTGAAGTCGATCGGGCTGGAGCCCTATGACTGCCTCAGCCCCGGCCTGATGGACTATATCGCCACCTGGACGGCAAAGAAGTCGGGCGCCCTGGCGGCGTAATCCGCGTTGCCAGGCCCTGGAGGCGTTGTCTGCGCTGAAATCCCCGGGATGCGGCCGATGAGGCCGCATCCCTCGCAAGGCCCTCGAAGCATCTGAACTTGCCATTCATCCCGGCGCTGCCGTCGATCTTTCCGGCGGCTCGGGCACGCCTCCGGTCGGGCGAACCATCCTGCAACAATTCCTTCGGCCAGCATGCCGTCGACGGTCATTGGCGCGTCTGCCGGCGCCATCGGACCCGCTGCCGCTTCGCGCCGACGGTTCAAGCTCATCGGCCAAACTCAGCCCGCTGCTTCGGTTTCGGCGAAGCAAAGGACAGAAAAAGACTTCTTTTTGCGATCCGGCCCGGATGCTCTCTTGCGGGACCTAGAACAAGGCCCGCCTGGGAGGGCGACGCATAACAAGAGAGCGGCTGCCGAAACGACAGCCTGGCATACGCCACTCGAATGAGGCCGATGCCAGCAACAGCCATGGGGAACCACGACAATGAAGACATTCCGCAATTGCCTGATGACCGCGGTCGGCGCGAGCCTGCTGGGCCTGGGGCTAGCCGCTCCCGCCGACGCCGGGGCCATTCGTCTCGGCATGACCACCTGGGTGGGCTACGGGCCGCTGTTTCTCGCCCGCGACCTAGGCTACTTCAAGGAAGCAGGCGTCGACGTCGACCTGAAGGTGATCGAAGAATCGGCGCTCTACATGGCGGCTGTCGCCGGCGGTGATCTCGACGGCGCTGCCTCCACCGTCGACGAGCTGATGAAGTATCGCTCGGACGAGCTCTGCTTCAAATATGTGGTGGCGCTCGACGACAGCCATGGCGGCGACGGCGTCGTCACGCAGCCCGACGTCAAGTCGCTCAAGGATCTGAAGGGCCAGCAAGTGGCCTTGAACGAGGGCTCCATTTCCGAATTCTGGTTCAACGTGCTCTTGAAAAAGGAAGGCATGACCGAGGACGACGTCACCATCACCAACATGACCGCCGATGATGCTGCGACCGCCTTCATCGCCGGCCAGGTTCCCGCCGCAGTGACCTGGGAGCCGCATCTCACCGAAGTCCGCAAGGGCGGCAAGGGCAAGGTGCTGATCGATTCCACGACCACGCCCGGCCTGATCGTCGATGTGATCGCGCTCAAATGCGACCTGATCGAGAAGCATCCCGAGGACGTGAAGGCCCTCATCAAGGGCTATTACAAGGCGGTCGACTACATCAAGACCAACCCGGACAAGGCCTATGAGATCATGGCCAAGGGCATTGGCGGCTATCTCGAGAAGCCTGAGGATTTCGCGGCCGGCGCCAAGGGCGTGCGCTACTACGACCGCGCCCGCAACCTTGAATTCTTCGGCACGCCGGAGAAGAGCGAAGCGGCCGACCTGGTGAACTTCGCGCAGGACATCTGGGGCAAGGCCGGCAAGCTCAAGATGACGATCGACTCGAAAACCATCCTCGACACCGATTTCATCAAGGAACAGTGAGCTTTCGGGATCGCCAGGGTCGGCCCGCCGGGCCGATCCCGTTTTCTCAAAGCCAGGTTTTCGCGTTTAGATCTACGGAGGCCATCTTATGGCACAGAGGCGGACGGCGTGGACACGCCTGACGACCCCATTCGCCACCATTCCCGCCAGCACGGCAACAACGCTCGCGCTGGCGATGTGGGTGGTCGTGATCGGCGGCTGGGCGTTGCTGTCCTATGGCCGCGTCGTGCCGAACATGTTCCTGCCGACGCCCGGAACCGTGCTCGAGACGACCTATCGCATGTCGCTCGACGGCAGCCTTTTCTACCACACTTTGACCAGCGCCAAGGTGGTGATCCTGGGCTTCATCGTGTCCTCGCTGATCGCGGTGCCGCTGGGACTTTGGATGGGGACCTACCGGGCGGTGCAGGCGCCGCTGGAGCCGTTGGTCAACTTCATCCGCTATCTGCCGGTGACCTCCTTCGTGCCGCTGTTCATCCTTTGGATCGGCATCGGCATCGAGCAGCGCGTCGCGGTCATCTTCTTCGGCACCTTCTTCCAGCAACTCGTCATGATCTCCGATTGCGCGCGCAGCGTCTCCAGGGATCTGGTCAACGCCTCCTACACGCTGGGCACCAAGCGCAGCGAAGCGGTGTGGCACGTCATCTTCCCGGCAGCGCTTCCGGCGATCCTCGACACGCTTCGCGTCACCATGGGCTGGGCTTGGACCTATCTGGTCGTGGCCGAGCTCGTCGCGGCGTCGAGCGGCCTTGGCTACATCAGCCTGAAGGCGATGCGCGGCTTCCAGGTCGACGTGATCTTCATGGCGATCGCCGCGATCGGTCTTCTCGGCCTGATCACCGACACGGCATTCCGCATTCTCCGGGCAAGGGTCGCGCCATGGGCACCTTGATCTTGAACGCATCCTCGCAAACCGCAACCGGATCAAGGGTAGTGATGACCGAAACCGTCAAGGCGAACAATTTGGACGGCATGGCCTCCGCCAATGTCGATGCGCGCGCGGCCGGCACCACGATGGCCATCGAGGACGTGACATTGCGCTACGGCGACGCCAACGGCGTGCTGGCGCTGGACGATGTGTCGTTGAAGGTGGCCAGGAACGAATTCTGCGTCATCGTCGGTCCTTCGGGCTGCGGCAAATCCAGCCTGCTCTACCTCGCCGCAGGCCTCAACGACGCGACCTCGGGCACCATCAAGGTCGATGGCAGGGAAGTGATCGAGCCCGGCCCGGACAGGGGCATGGTGTTCCAGAGCTACACCCTGTTTCCCTGGCTCACGGTGCGCGCCAACATCGAGTACGGGCCGAAGCGCAAGGGGCTGCCCGCGGAGCAGCGCAAGCAGATCGTCGACCAGTATCTCAACGAGGTCGGCCTCGCGCCCTTTGCGGACCACTATCCAGCGCAGCTTTCCGGCGGCATGAAGCAGCGCGTGGCGATCGCGCGCGCCCTTGCCAACGACCCAGCGGTTCTCTTGATGGACGAGCCGTTCGGCGCGCTCGACAGCCAGACGCGCGGCACCATGCAGAAGCTGCTCCTGCGCGTCTGGGAGCGGCAGCAGAAGACGGTGCTCTTCGTCACCCACGATATCGACGAGGCGCTGGTGCTCGGCGACCGCGTCCTGGTGATGACGGCCCGGCCCGGCAAGATCAAGGCCGAGATCAAGGTCGACATACCCCGGCCGCGCTCGATGGACGTGATCCTTGAGCCCGACTTCATCGCGCTCAAGCGCCGTATCCTCGGCCTTCTGCACGACGAGATCGACGAGGATCACTAAATAGCCTCTCGACATAGGGTTTCTGAAAAGGTTGCAGGCTTGTAGGCGGCACGATTTTCATCGTCTATTTTCGTGAAATCAGCGCAGATGCTGGGGGTTGGCCGAAGCCTCTCAGCTTCGTCATCCACGGGCGGAGCGGGAGCGAAGCGGACGCGGGAACCCGAG
The DNA here is from genome assembly GCF_003997225.1 of Mesorhizobium sp. M2C.T.Ca.TU.002.02.1.1. NCBI lineage: Bacteria > Pseudomonadati > Pseudomonadota > Alphaproteobacteria > Hyphomicrobiales > Phyllobacteriaceae > Mesorhizobium > Mesorhizobium sp. M2C.T.Ca.TU.002.02.1.1. The sequence continues at coordinate 3,929 of NZ_RZTO01000254.1, read as the reverse complement.
GATCCATTCCGTGACCTTGGCCGAGGGATGCAGCGGGGCAGAATTCTGCACCGTCGCAGCGCCTCGATGTCACGGAATGGATTCTGCGCGCGTCGCTTCGCTCCTTGCTCCGCCATAGAATGACGACGTTCGGGAGGCTTCAGCCAATCCCAGACGTTTTCACCGAAACAGCGGTGGCCTATTTGCCCCCGTTCTGCGCCGAGCCGAGGATCATTTCGGAAGTCTTCTGCCCGATCATCATGCTGGGCGCGTTGGTGTTGCCGCCGATCAGCTTCGGCATGACGGAGGCATCCGCGACCCGGAGCCCGTCCACGCCACGCACCTTGAGCGTCGCCGGATCGACGACGGCCATGTCGTCGGTTCCCATCTTGCAGGTCCCGACCGGGTGATAGACGGTCAGCGCCTCGGCGCGCAGATAGGCGAGGATCTCGTCGTCTGTCTGGACATCCTTGCCAGGAAGCATCTCCTTGCCGCGCACCGCGTCGAACTCGGACGAGGCAAAAATCCGGCGCGCGATCTTGATGCCTTCGACCAGCACCATGGCGTCGTCTTCATGCGTGAAGAAGCGATGGTCGATCAGGACGTCGCGGCGGGAACTGTCGCGTGACAGCCTAATCTCGCCGATGCTTTTTGGCCTTAGCACGCAGGTGTGAATGGCGTAGCCATGGCCGTATTCGATCAGCCTGCCGCGATGGCTGCGATATCCGGGCACGAAATGGAACTGGATGTCGGGAAGGCCATTGGCGTGCCTGGTCTTGGCAAAGCCGCCGGCTTCGACATAGTTGGTGGTGAGCATGCCCTTGCGGTGCGCGAAATACTGGAAGGGCGCTGCCGCCATGCGCGGCAGGTTGGCGATCGACAGTCCGAGCGTCCTGGTGCTTCTGGAGCGCACGGTGATCATGCCGTCGACATGGTCCTGCAGGTTCTTGCCGACGCCGGGCAGATCGAGGACCGGCGCGATGCCGATCTGCTTGAGCTCGGCCGCCGGCCCGATGCCGGACGCCATCAGGATCTTGGGCGAGTTGATGGCGCCGGCCGAAAGCACGATCTCGCGGCTGGCCGAGAGCGTCTTTCGCTGGCCGTCGTGCCGCACGCGCAGCCCAGTGGCGCGCCCTTGCGCGACGGCAAGGTCGATCACCTCGCATTCGCTGAGCAGCGTCAGGTTCCTGCGATGAAGCACCGGACGCATGAACGCGCTGAAGCTGCTGAAGCGCTGTCCCCGATCCTGCGTGACGTTGTAGATGCCGAGGCCGAACTGGCTCTCGGCATTGAAGTCGGCGTTGGCGGGCAGGCCGGCGTTTTTGCCGGCCTTGACGAACATGCTTGAAAGCTCGTTCGGATCGCGCGGATTGTCGACCAGCAGCTCGCCGTCGCTGCCATGATAGCGCGGGTCCTGGCCGAGCAGATTGCGCTCCAGCGTCCTGAACACGGGCAGCACGTCGCGATAGGCCCAGCCGGCGCAGCCGAGCCCGGCCCACTCGTCATAGTCCTCGGCGGCGCCGCGAATATAGACCATCGAATTGATCGAGCTCGATCCGCCGAGCGCCTTGCCGCGATTGACCGGAATGCGGCGATTGTTGAGCTCAGGCTGCGGCACGCCGACGAAGCAATAGTCGTAGTTCGGGTTGCCGTAGAGCGAGAGGATGCCCGCCGGCACCTTGACCCGCAGGCTGTTGTCGCTGCCGCCGGCCTCGACCAGGCACACTCTGACCGACGGATCGGCGCTCAGCCGATTGGCGACCAAGCAACCGGCCGAGCCGGCACCGACGACGATGTAGTCAAATTCAGCCGCTTCCATCCAACCCCCAAGACGCGGTCTCAAGCCGCGGGTTCTTCCCAGACCGGTTTGCCGCCGACGATCGTCTTCAGCACCTTGATATCGGCGATCTTGTCCGGCTCGACCTGCAGCGGATCATCGGAAAGCACGATGAAGTCGGCGAGCTTCCCCGCCGCCAAACTGCCCTCGTCGTTCTCTCGGTGGCCGGCAAAGGCAGCCCCCAGTGTGTAGGCATGGAGCGCCTGCGCGACGGTGATCCGCTGCTGCGGGACCCATCCGGTTTCGGGCTGATGATCCCGGCTCTGACGCAGCACCGCATTGCGAATGCCGATGAGTGGATTGAGATCGACGATGGGCCAATCGGTTCCAAATGCGACGGCGCCTGAGGCCTCGATGATGGAGCGAACGGGAAAGGCGCGCGGCAGGGATGCGGAGCCGACGCGCGCCTCCCAAAGCCCTTCCATCCCGAGCCACTGGTCGCGCGGATAGATCATGGCGGGCTGGAAGCTCGCTATCGCTCCTGTCTCGGCAAAGCGCTCGATGTCGCGCGGGGTGGGTATTTCGCAATGCTCTACTCGCGGTCGACGCTGCCGCGAGCGTTCGCCATCCGCGGCGTAGGCATCGAGCGCCATTTCGATGGCCCCCGTTCCGATCGCGTGCGTCCAGACCTGAAAGCCTTCCTGCTGCGCGCGGCTGACGGCCGCGTTGTAGGCGGCTGCCTTCCACAGGCATGTTCCGGTTTCGCCCGGTTTGTCGGCATAGCCCTGGGGTATGAAGCCCGTGTGGGATTCCAGCACGCCGTCCAGGAAGAGTTTGATGACGCGCCCGTCGAGAAAGTCCGGGTCGAGGTCATCCCTCCACCCAGACACGCGCGCGATCACCTCGTCGAGATTTGAATCCGGATTTACAATGCTCGAAAGCGTGAAGCGCAGGCTCAGCTCATCGTTCGCGAATATCTCGGCCAGCAAGGGGACTGCTTCGTCATCCATCCCCGCGCTTTGGACCCGCGACAGTCCCAGACGGTTCGCTTCCTTTATGGCGCGGAGCAGCGCCGATCGCAGATCGGATTGCGAGGAATGGGGGACCAGCGCTTCAAACCTGGACCACGCCTTCTCCTTCAGCCACCCGGTCGGCTCACCGCTCGCGTCCCTGACGGTCTCGCCGCCTTCGGGATCGGGCGTGTCCCGCGTGATGCCGGCAAGCTCCAGCGCCTTGCTGTTCACCCAGGCCGCATGCGCCATGCCGGAGCGGAAGAAGACGGGGCGATCGGCGACGACTTGATCGAGAAGCGATTTGTGGAAGCCGCCTTCGGGAAGATCCGGGTAGCCGTAGCTGAACTCGCTGCCCACGATCCAGGCGCGGTCGGGATGAGCCTGCGCATAGGCCTTCAACCGGTCGAGGACTTCGCCGAACGTCTTTGCTTCCCGCAACCGCACCTCATCGAGGTATTTGCTTCCCCAGGCGAAATGCAGGTGGGAGTCGATGAAGGCCGGCATTGCGAACCGGCCTTGAAGATCGATGATTTCGGCATTCGCCGAGGCCTGCGCTCTGACGGAGGACCAAGAGCCGACAGCAGCAATGCGCTCGCCGCGAACCAGCATCGCCTCGGCAACGGGATTCGCCGGATCGACCGTATAGAGCGCGCCGTTTGTGTAAAGGGTCTCTCGCGCCATTTGACTTTCAGCGGCCATCGCTCTCATGCGGGTGATGAAGGCAAGGAACCACCGAATCCGAGACGGAAGAATAACTTTTTCCGGTACCCGTGCTTAGGGTTTGCCTAAGCCTGATCGATGTTCGGAGGCGGTACCGTCGACCTTGTCGTGGGAATCCGCAACCGCCCCGCGATCCCGTCTCAGCGTTTAGGGATAAGCTAAGCACTGACACATGAAATCATAATTTTCGCTCCGCCAGCCCGTCACTAAAAGCAAACCGGACCTCCATCGCAGCGGCGAAAGCCCCATCGGAAGAGACGTGGATATGTCGGTTGAGAAGATAGACACGCTCGTTGTCGGCGGTGGCCAGGCCGGGGTGGCCATGAGCGAGCATCTCAGCAAATGCGGGGTGCCTCATCTCGTGCTCGAGCGCGGCCGGATCGCCGAGCGCTGGCGCTCGCAGCGGTGGGACTCCCTGGTCGCCAACGGCCCGGCCTGGC
>NZ_RZTO01000253.1:0-7504 GCF_003997225.1 Mesorhizobium sp. M2C.T.Ca.TU.002.02.1.1 | reverse complement strand
GGTTGATCCCCATCGCAGCGATCAGTTCCAACAGCCGTTCGCGACTCGGCGGCGTCTTCAGATACTCGATCACCACAGGCTCCTCGCCGCTTGCGCGGATCATGGCGAGCGTGTTGCGCGAGGTGCCGCAGGCGGGATTGTGATAGATCGTGACCGTCATGGCTCTGCTTTCAGTGGCTGGTGTTGCTGAACGGTTTCGGGCTTGAGCAGCCAGCCCATCAGTGCCAGCGCGATCAAGGCGCCGGCCAGCTCGGCGGCAATGAAGCCTGGCAGATCGACCGGCCTGATGCCGGAGAAGGTGTTGGTGAGCGAGCGCGCCACGGCGACGGCGGGATTGGCGAAAGACGTGGACGCCGTGAACCAATAGGCCGCCGTGATATAGAGCCCGACCAGCCACGGCACGGCCCGCCGCTCGAAACGGAAGCCGGCGAGAATAACGGCGACAAGGCCGAATGTCGCGACCGCTTCCGAGAACCACTGCGCCGGTCCGGCACGCAGCTTGGTTGCGACCTCCAGCATCGGCAGGGCGAACATGAGGTGCGCCGCCATCGTGCCGGCAATGCCGCCGGCGACCTGCGCGACGAAATAGGCAACAAGATCGCGGGCTGGCAGCGACCGGTTGAGGCGGAACACCAGCGAAACGGCCGGATTGAAATGCGCGCCGGAGATCGGGCCAAGGACGGTGATCAACACCACCAGCATGGCGCCGGTCGCAAGCGTGTTGCCAAGCAGCGCCAGCGCTGTGTCATGCGTCAGCGTCTCGGCCATGATGCCGGAACCGACGACCGTCGCCACCAGCAGACCGGTGCCCAGGGCTTCAGCCGCGAACCGGCGCGGAAGATCAAAAGTGTTCATCGGTCAGCCTTGCGTTGGGCAGCGGGGCGCACCGATCACTGCCGCGCCCTCTCGCCCGGCCGGCAGCAAGACGCCGCAAGCGCCGGCGCGCAGATTTCCGGGCGACCCGAGCAGCAATCCTCCATCAGGAAGCGGATCAGCCCGGACAGAGCATCGTACTCGGCACTGTAGACGATCGAGCGGGCATCGCGCCTCGCGGTCACGAGGCCAGACCGTTCCAATTCCTTGAGATGGAAGCTGACATTGGAGGGCGAGACCTCGACCTGTTCGGCGAGGGAACCGGCGGAAATGCCTTCCGGTCCGGCGACGACCAACAGGCGCAACAGGCGCAGGCGTGTTTCCTGCGACAGCGCGCCAAAGGCGATCAAGGCTTGACGTTCATCCACGTTTCAATAATCCTTGAAATATTGAAATGAGGAATAGCCGACATGCTCTCTTCTGACAACCAGAAAAACGTCACCCCGGTCGACCCCTCCGACCTGACCATCGGCGATCTCATGGCGGCGCTGGCCGATTGCAAGGACAAGCCATTGGTGTTCCGCTACGGCGGACGGGCGGTGAAGCCGGGCTACCATGTCACCGAGGTGAAGGCGGGACAGTTCGCGGCGCTGGATTGCGAAGCCAATCCGGAATCATGGTCGGAGATATTCGTCCAGCTATGGGACGTGGACGAAGGCGGCCCGGTCCATATGCCAGCCGGTAAGTTCGCCGCGATCATCCGCAAGGTTTCGGACCATGTCGCTCTCGATCAGGCGGCGAAGCTGACCTTTGAGGTCAGTGACGGCGTCCGCCCCATGGAGTTGCACCGGGCGGCTCAGCCAAGCGTCGTTGGCGGTGTCATCGAGGTCGAGCTTACGCCACGACCGGCAAGCTGCAAGCCGCGCGACCGCTGGCTGAAGGAACAGGCGGCCGCGGGCAAGCCGTGTTGCGGAGAAAGCCGCAGCTGCTGACCCAGCGAACGGCGCCCGCCGCCGCCTCAGAATCTGATCAGGCCGTTGGCCTGCAACAAATAGAGGCCCACGAGAACGATAGCGATCAGCGCCACCCAAACGGCTGCCCTGCCCATAAGCGAAATCCCAGTTGATCGGCCCTCATGAACGCACGCGCCGCGGTTGCGTTCCCCATGTGCCGGGTTGCATGCTGCCCGGGCAGGATCAAGTCACGAATCGCTGAGTGGCGGGCGGCGTCAGTCCTTCGGCGCGTTGCTGTAGAGTGCCACGCCGATGCGATCGTTGCGACGCCACCTCACAAAGGCGCGATAGGTCGTATCGTCAGCTGGGACTTCGAGCAGGAAGCGCTCCGGGATGTCCGTATCGGCGGCGACGCGCAACTCCGCGCCCTGCTCGTGCTGATTCCTGACCGAGCAGCCGATCCTTACCGCACCGGCAATGATCGTGGCTTCCTTCAGCACGAACTGGCGCGCATGAAGACGGCGCTCGGTCTCGGGATAATTGGCCATATCCGGCGGCTCCAAAGGCAAGGCTCCCCTCGCCACGGGCCAGCACCATAGCAGCAAGGCGTTTCCGTTCCGTTAGCGATTGCTGAAACGACGAGCCTTGATATAGGTGCGGACGGTTGTCGAAGCTTGACGGGATCCGCGTATGGGAAGAACCGGCAGTTCAGCTAATGACAACCCCGCTCGCATGCAGCACCCAGCGGCGCCCGTCGCTGCGGAATTCGGTGTGTGACAGCGGCTCGATGTCGATCTTCCAGACGGCGGAGAGCGGCGCGCCCAGCACATGCACGATGGCGGCGCGGATCGGCACGGCATGGGTGAGCGCGATGGTGTGGCCGCCCTCGCCAGCCAGGCGCTCCATCAGCGCCGCGCCACGCAAGGCGACCGCGGCAAGCGACTCGCCGCCATGGGGCGCGGCGTCAGGATCGGAAAGCCAGGCCGCCATGCCTTCCGGGTCCTCGGCCTGCACCGCCTCGAAACCTTTGCCGGCCCAGCGCGCGAAATCCTGCTCGGCAAGCAGCGGCTCGACCGTCGCGTCCAGGCCGAGCGCTTCGGCCGTTCCGCGCGCGGCAAGCGCCGGACTCGTCCAGACGCGGTCGGCCCGGCGCAGCGACGAAGCGATCGCGCCGGCGCGCTTGAGAGCGCTCGGCTCCGGCGCCTCGTCCTTCGGAAAGCAGCCCTTGCGCGTGCTCTGCGTCGCGCCGCTTGCGATCATAGTCAGGCGGGCGAACATCCCAAAACTCCGTGGTCCAGTGAAATTTCAGCCGCGCGAGGCCGTGTTGGCCATTACATGTCGTTGACAGGCGAACGAAGTGCTGACAAGTGTTTTAGCGCTATACGGGATTGGAAGCCGGTGCGAGTCCGGCACGGTCGCGCCACTGTGATCGGCACAAGCCGAAAGTCAGGCCTTATTCCGCAGCATCGTTGGATCAACGGGACGCAGTATCCCACAGGAGGTCAAAAATGTCCGACACCACCTTCGCCCCGACCTACGGCCCGGTTGCGATTCCCGTCCGCGAGCTTCTGCCCTGGGCAATCTTCGCCGGCCTGATGCTGCTGATGATGATCTATTTCGTCGGCGCGGAAGAAGGCGCGGCATCGCTGATCCGTGGCACGATGGTGCACGAGTTCGTGCATGACGGCCGCCACCTGCTCGGCTTCCCCTGCCACTAGGAGCGGTTCAGCGAAGGCTGAACCGTCCTAGGTTTTGGTCTAACGCAATTCCGGACGGAAAACCGCTACGCACTTTTCCTGGAGTTGCTCAGAGGGATTAGTGACATGGTTGGAAAACTTTTGCTGCGCGGCATGCTTGTCGGGCTGGTTGCAGGGATTCTGGCATTCGCCTTTGCTCGGGTCTATGGCGAGCCGCAGGTCGACAAGGCGATCGCCTTCGAGGAACAGCAGGCCCAGGCCGCCGGCGAGGCGCCGGAGCCCGAGATGGTCAGCCGCGCCACACAAGCCGGCATTGGCCTGGCGACCGGCGTGCTGGTCTATGGCGCCGCCCTTGGCGGGCTGTTCTCGCTGGTCTTTGCCTATGCCTATGGCCGGCTGGGCTCGCTCGGCCCGCGCGGCACCTCGGCGCTGATCGCGCTGCTCGGCTTCCTGGCCGTGATCGTGGTTCCGAGCCTCAAATACCCGGCGAACCCACCGGCTGTCGGCAATGCCGAGACAATCGGTTACCGCACAGAGCTGTTCTTCATCATGATCGTGGTGTCGATCGCGGCGATGGTGGCTGCGGTCGGCCTGGCGCAACGGCTGTGGAACCGGCTCGGCGCCTGGAACGCCTCGATCGTCGCGGGCCTCGCTTTCCTCGTCGTCTTCGCGCTGGTGAAGGCGGCGCTGCCCGACATCAACGAAGTGCCGGAGAACTTCTCGGCGACCGTGCTGTGGCAGTTCCGGGTCGCCTCGCTCGGCATCCAGCTCGTGCTGTGGACCGTCGTCGGGCTCGGCTTCGGTGCGGTTGCCGAACGCGTGGTCGCGGTGCGCGACCAGCGCAGCCCTGCCCGCCGCTACGCCTGAAATCCGATGCGTTGGCCGCCACGGTTCCGCTCCCTGGCGGCCAATTTCTTTTTGGCGACCCTTTTCGCCCTCCTCCTGGCTGCCCCGGCCCAAGCCCATAGCGGATCTTCCGTCCCTCCGCCTCCCGGCATCCAGATCCCCAGCCTCACCCATGGCCAGATGGCGGTGATCGCGCGCTATCGCGGCGACATTCTCGCACTCGCGCAAGCACAGACGGTGACCGATCCAACCTTCCGGCGGCTCTACAATCACGGCAACCTGCAATACACCTACTGCCTCTGGGGCCTGATGCCGGGCAGCCTCGGCGACGAGGAGAGCCCGTTCAACGAATGCAGCCACGCCTATCTCGCCACCGTCAAGGCGCTGCTCGCCCATATGGCGACAATGCCCTCGGTCGAACGCCAAGCCAAGGCGTTGATCTCCGACATCGATGCCGAGATGGTGCGCAGCGGCGCGTCCTGGATCCTGTGTCAGTTCAGCGGCGAGACCTTCAGCACCGGCGCGGTGATCGAGCCGCGCTGGCGGAATGTGTTCTTGCATCTGCCGAGCCTCGCGGTGCTTCTTGCGACCACCGCAGCGCTGATCGGGGCCAGTTGGATGATCTTCGGCAGGCCGCAGCCCCGCACAGCCTAGCCGAGGGCCTCGTGCTGGCGTAAGCATAGCAATTGTCCGGCTCCCGGATTCGCAGTCGCCAGCCATGTTCGCCCCCGAAGCCTTCGCCGTCACCGCCGCCTTGTGCAGCGCGCTGAGTTCCATGTTCCTCAGCGAGCTCAAGGGCCGCGTTCCCCTCCTCCAGCTTGCCCGCTGGCAGATGCTCGCGACCTTCGTGATGACAGGCTCGGTGTCGCTGGCGATCGGCGGCTGGCACACGATCGGACCAAGGGAGTTCTGGCTGCTCGCCGGATCGAGCTTCGCCGGCATCAGCATCGCCAGCACGACCTATTTCGCCACCATCTATTCGGTTGGCCCGCGCATCACGGCGCTGCTTTTCTCGCTCACCTCGCCTTTCGCGCTGGCGCTCGGCTATCTCGTGCTCGGCGAAACCATCAGCCGCTGGCAGGCGCTGGGCGTGGCGCTGGTGCTTGCCGGCATCGTGCTTGCCATCGGCATGCCGCGGCGCTTCCTCAAGCGCGGCGAGCTGGCGCCGGCCATGCCGGTCGTCACCCCTTCCACCGTGCCGGTCAGCACCGCGCCCGGCCCGCCGCTCACCGGGCGCCTCGGACCAGGCATCGTGCTCGGCGTGACGACAGCGCTCGGCCAGGCGATCGGCACGCTTCTGGCGCGGCCGGCCATGGCTGCTGGCGTCGAGCCGTTCACGGCCATGGCGCTGCGCTCCGGCCTCGCCGTGATCCTGTTCATCGCGCTCACGGCGACGCCGTTCGGCAAGGGCAAGCGGGAAGCCGTCAAGTTCGGCACGGTCGGGCTCGCCGTGCTTTCCGCCTTCGTCGGCACCTCGCTCGGCATGTCCTGCCTGATGGCCGCGCTGCGCACCGGCAATGTCGGCATCATCTCGACGCTCTCCTCGATGACGCCGGTCATCATCCTGCCGATGGTGTGGCTGCGCAGCGGGCAAAGGCCGACCGCGGCCGCCTGGGCCGGCGCGCTGCTGGCGATCGCCGGAACGGCGCTGATCAGCCTGGGATAAACCGCCCCGCTACCTGAAGACCTGATGCAGTGCCGCGCCAACCAGAATCAACCCGGTCCCGATTTCCAGAAAGGTCGCCATACCGGCCGCGCTCGACCCAAACCGTTCCAGCATGGCGACCGATCCTCTGCGGAACAGCACCGCCAGCAGAACGACGATCCCGAGCGTGATTGCCACGCCCGCCATCATCGCGACAGCGAAGACGAGGCCGGCCCAGGGTATGCCGCGCGAAATGGCGTAAGTCATGACGAACAGCGTCAGCGGGCAAGGGATCAGTCCAGCCATGACGCCAACCGCTTCGCCCTCATGGATATGATGGTCGTGACGACCGCGGAGCGCGCGCCAGACCATCCACACGCCGACCAGACCCAGCAGCCCACGACTTAACGTTTCCAGCGCCGGGGCGCGGCCGACGCTGCCCAAGGCGATCGATACGAGCGGCAGCGCCAACACTGCGATCAACACCGCCAGCGTGATGTGAGTGAAGGAAAGCGCGAGAGAAGCGAGCAGTCCGCGAGACAACTCCACCTGCGAGCCGGTGATATAAGCGGCGAGCAGCGTCTTCGAATGGCCGGGCGTCAGCGCATGAGCCGCCCCGAACACGACGCCCATCGGCAGCACCGCAAAGAGCGCGAACCAGCTGCCGTCGCTGGCGAATGCCTTGAGATGTCGCGCCACCTCCAGGTAGATCTCGCGCTGGTAGTCAAAGAGCGCCTGTATCATCCATCCGCGTGCTCGTGATGGTGACCTTCCGGCTCGGCCATAGCGAAAGGAAGGTCTTCCGTATCGCTACCCGCCGCCAATTGCAGCCTGGCGTTGAATTCATGCGGTTCGGCCGGAGCAATCAGGCTTTGCAGATAGTGGTGGTCGCCACCGACCGGCGACAGCGGCAGGCTTTCGACCGCGCCGTCCGCCCTTTCGATGGCGACGTTCGCCCGCAGGCCCTCGGCGTGACGCGACAGGCGCAGCCGCATGCGCTCGCCCTGCGGCGTGTCGACAATCTCGAGCAGCCCGCTGGCAAGCTTGCCAGAGACCAGGAACGGATCGGGCGCATGATGGTGGCCGCCCTCGGCCTCCGGCTCGGCAAAGCGCACCGTGGCGACGTCGAGCGCCGGGATATGAGCGAAGAGTTCGGCCTTCAGCGAAGCGGCGATGTTATTCGCGACGGCGAGCAGCAGCCCGTCATTGACCGCAATCTCCACATCGACATGCAGCTTGTGGCCAAGCCAGCGGGCCTTCGCGTCGACCACCCTGTCGATCCCGGCGACATGTGCGGCGGCGTGGTGAATCTCGTTGACGAAACCGGGCTCGACGCCGTCCAGCATACGCGTCAGCACCGAGCGCGCTGACTGCCAGACGATGCCGAAGATGGCCACGGTGATGATGAGGCCGATGATCGGGTCCGCCAGCGGCAAGCCAAGCCAGACGCCGACCGCGCCGGCAACGACAGCGAGGCTGGTGAGCCCGTCGGTGCGAGCGTGATAGCCGTCGGCGATCAAGGCCGCGCTGTTGATCTGACGGCCGACACG
>NZ_RZTO01000252.1:0-7518 GCF_003997225.1 Mesorhizobium sp. M2C.T.Ca.TU.002.02.1.1 | reverse complement strand
AACCTGAGCAGCGCACCGACATCGTAGCTCTCCGGGAACCCCTTGCGCTCCATGAGGTTCTCCCGGCGCAGGATCTCGTTGGGCAAGAGGAAGCCGTCGGTGGTGATGAGGTCGACCTTCGGGCTCGACGGCCAGCGCGCCAGAAGCTCCTTCAGCACGCGCGCGGTGGTCGACTTGCCGACCGCGACCGAGCCAGCAATGCCGATGATGAAGGGGGTCTTGATGATGTCCTTCACCTTAAAGAAGGCCTGGCGCTGCCGAAACAGCAGCTGGCTCGCCTCGACATGCGCCGAAAGCAGCCGGGAAAGCGAGAGGTAGATGCGCTTGACCTCTTCGAGGTCGACCGGGTCGTTGAGCGAGCGCAGCCGGTCGATCTCGTCTTCGGTGAGCGTCAGCGGCGTGTCGGCGCGGAACTGCGACCATTGCTCGGCGGAGAAGAATCGAAAAGGGGAATACTTCTCGGTAGGAGCCAGCTGGTCCATCGGGTTTCCTGCCCTCCTAGAACATGATGCCGAAAAGTGCGAAGCGGTTTTCGGCCGACATCATGTTCCGTCCGTTTCGTTCCATCAGCCCCGGGGACGGGACGCCTTTTCGGCGATGCCCGAGCGGCCGGTGCGGCCCTCGAGCTCCTTCAGCACATCGTCCAGCGGAATGCCCGCTATGCCGAGGACGACCAGCCAATGATACAGAAGATCGGCACTTTCCGAAACGAGCGCCTGCCTGTCGCCACGGATGGCGGCGATTACGGTTTCGACGGCTTCTTCGCCGAGCTTCTGCGCCGCCTTGTCCATGCCCTTGGCGAACAGTTTCGCCGTCCATGAGTCCGGGTCGCCGGAATGGGCGCGCTGATGAATGATCTGTTCCAGCTCGGCGAGCGAAAAGTCTGCCATAACAGCTATTTATGCCCCACGGGCGGCCAAGTCCAGCCGCATCGGCAGGCCGGCTTTGGCCATATGCGCCTTGGCCTCGGCGATCGTGTAGGTGCCGAAATGGAAGATCGAGGCGGCAAGCACGGCGCCGGCATGGCCGTCGCGGATGCCTTCGACGAGGTGATCGAGCGTTCCGACGCCGCCCGATGCGATCACCGGCACGCGCACGGCGTCGGCGATCGCCCGGGTGAGCGCAATGTCGTAGCCCGCCTTGGTGCCGTCGCGGTCCATCGATGTCAAAAGAATCTCGCCGGCGCCGCGCTCGACCATGCGCCTGGCGAAGTCGACGGCGTCGATGCCGGTCTTCTCGCGCCCGCCATGGGTGAAGATCTCCCAGCGGTCGGCCTCGCCCTGCGCCGACACCTTCTTGGCGTCGATCGCCACGACGATGCACTGGTTGCCGAACTTGTCGGCCGCTTCCGCGACGAAATCCGGGTTCTTCACCGCCGCCGTGTTGATCGACACCTTGTCGGCGCCGGCCAGCAGCAGCCTGCGGATGTCGGCCACCTGGCGCACGCCGCCGCCCACGGTGAGCGGCATGAAGCACTGCTCGGCCGTACGGGCGACCACGTCGAAGATCGTCTCGCGGTTGTCGGACGATGCGGTGATGTCGAGGAAACAGAGCTCATCGGCGCCGGCCGCGTCATAGGCCTTCGCGGCCTCGACCGGGTCGCCGGCATCGACAAGGTCGACGAAATTGACGCCCTTGACGACGCGGCCGTTCTTGACGTCGAGGCAGGGGATGACGCGGGCTTTCAGCATCATTTGCCTTCCAAGGTGGACAGCAGGTCGACCACCAGCTCGCCGACCAGCGGCGGCACGTCGCCCTTGGGATCGAAGGCCGGATCGTAGGCGGACACGGTGAGCCCGGCGATGGCGAGCGGGCCGGCGAGGCCGCACATCGCGGTGCGCACCTGCTCCGGCGCCGGACCGCCGGGCGTGGTGTAGCGGTTGGCCTGCAGCTTCTCGGGGTCGTGCACGTCGAGGTCGACATGCATGTGGACCTGCCGCGCGCCGTCGGCTTTCAGCCGTTGCGCAGCAGCCTTCCAGTCGGGACACTCGGTCCGGATGATCGGCAGCTTTTCCAGCAGTTCCTTCTCCGCGTTGTCGAGGTCGCGCGCATTGACCAGAACGCAGCGCGACGGATCGACCGGCTTGAAGCCCGGAATCTGTGTCGCCATCGCTCGCCAGCAGAGGCCGAGCGCGGTCGCCAGCGCCATGCCGTCGAGAAAGCCCGTCGTGGTGGTTTCCGGCGTGTTGAGGTCGCCATGCTGGTCGGCCCAGATGATGGCGTCCGCGCCGGCGCCGGCCACGGCGCCGGCGGCGGTCAGGCAGTTGCCGGCCAGCACGATTGGAAACCGCTTCTTGTCCAGCGCCATGCGGACTTCGCCCGAAACGGCGTTGCAGACGGCAAATCCGGTGCTGATCTCGCGCTCTTCTTCGTCCTCGACCACCTTGCCGATGTCGTTCACCTCGACATCGTGGCCGGCGAGCTTCAGCGCCTCGGCCAGCCCGCCCGAGATCAGCGCGTCCGGGCCCTGGCCGCAGCCGCCGTGGAAGTGGCCGCTGTCATAGGATGCCAGGATGATCGAAATGTTCACTATTCTGCCTCCGCCCGCTCGCCGCGCAGGATCGCCAGCGCCTCGGCCGGGTCGATACGTCCGTCATATAGGGCGCGGCCCGAGATCGCGCCTTCCAGTTTTTGCGCATCGGGCATGGTCATGCGCACGATGTCGGCGATCGAGGCGAGGCCGCCGGATGCGATCACCGGGATGGACACCGCCTCGGCGAGGCTGATCGTCGAATCCCAGTTGATGCCGGAAAGCACGCCGTCGCGGTCGATGTCGGTGTAGATGATGGCGGCCACACCGGCGCCCTCGAATTTCTTGGCGAGCTCGATGACGCCGAGCTCGGAGGCCTCCGCCCAGCCTTCGACCGCCACCTTGCCGCCCTTGGCGTCGATGCCGACGGCGACCTTGCCGGGAAAAGCCTTGCAGGCTTGCTTGACCAGCTCCGGCTCGCGCACCGCGATCGTGCCGAGGATGACGCGGGCGAGTCCACGATCCAGCCAGTCCTCGATCTGCGGCAGGGTTCGTATGCCGCCGCCGAGCTGCACCGGGTTCTTCGTCGCCTTGAGGATGGCGCCGACCGCGGCGGAGTTGACGCTCTGGCCCTTGAAGGCGCCGTTCAGGTCGACGACGTGCAGCCATTCGAAACCCTCGTCCTCGAAGGCCTTGGCCTGCGCGCCGGGATCGTCGTTGTAGATGGTGGCGGTGGCCATGTCGCCGTGCTTCAGGCGCACGCATTGACCGTCCTTGAGGTCGATGGCCGGAAACAGGATCATGGGTCAGGCGCCCTCGACGATGACGAAATGGCCGGTCGAAGCGGCGAGCCGGAACTTCGAGGCATGCTGGTATTCAGGCGAATGATAGCATTCGATCGCCTTGTCGTAGCTGTCGAACTCGACCAGCACGTGCCGGTTGCCGGTCACTCCTTCCGGGCTCTCGTAGCGGCCCGCGCGGACGGTGAACTTCGCGCCGTATTTCGCGAAGGCGACGGCGTTCGCTTCGATATACTGCTTGTAGACGTCCGGATCGCGGACATCAATCATCGCCATCCAATAGCCCTTCTTGCTCAATCTCAGGGCCTCCATTTCAGGAAATTGGTGATCAGCGCCAGGCCGAGCGCCTGGCTCTTTTCGGGATGGAACTGCGTGCCGGCGAGGTTGTCGCGCGCCACCGCCGCCGTCACCGCGCCGCCATAGTCGGCGGTCGCCACGATCTCCGCCGGTTTCTTCGCATCCAGGTGGTAGGAATGGACGAAATAGGCGTGCAGCCCTTTCGGGCCGGTCTCGATGCCGGAAAACAGCGGATGCGGGCGGACGAGCTCGATCGTGTTCCAGCCGATCTGCGGGATCTTCAGCGCGGGATCGGACGGCGTGATCTCCTTGACGTCGCCGGCGATCCAGCCGAGGCCCTTGGTCACGGTCTTTTCCAACCCGCGTTCCGACATCAGCTGCATGCCGACGCAGATGCCGAGGAACGGCCGCCCCTTGGCGATGGCGGCTTCCTCCACTGCCTCCCACATGCCTGGCACCGCATGCAGGCCGGCGGCGCAGTCGGCATAGGCGCCGACGCCCGGCAGCACGATGCGGTCGGCGGAACGCACGCGCTCGGCGTCGGCCGTCAGCTCGATGGACGCTGCAAGGCCCGCCTCATGCGCGGCGCGCTCGAAGGCCTTGGTGGCCGAGCGCAGATTGCCCGAGCCGTAGTCGATGATGGCTACCCGCATGTCAGGGCCTTCCAGGCGTATGGGTCAGGCCGAGCGCCATGCCTGTCTGTGGCGGACGTGCCTGGGATGCATCCGGCACGATGCGCGGCAGGGCCGGCTGCTCTTCGCTCTCCTCGCCCGCTTCCAGCGCGTGGCGCGTCTCGGCATCGGCGAGATTGCCGGCCTCGACCACGCTCCATTCGCGCCAGCCGCGCCGCCGCAGCGAAGCGATGCGCAGGGCCTGTCCTTCGAAGCCGACGTAGAGCGAGACGAGCAGCGACAGCAGCGACCCGGCCCCTTCGAGCCCGAGCCGCTCGCCGGCCACCGAAAGGAGCGCCATGACGATGAAGGTCAGGGCCGCCTCGATCCACATACGGTGCCAGGCGAGCCAGAGCGGCGCGACCAGGAAACCCAGCCAAGTGAAGCTGTCGCGCACGAAACTTGCGTCCTCGGCCTTGTCGCCGGCCGGCGGCTGCATCACGACATAGATCGCCATAGGGCTATCCTTTCAGGGATCCCTTTGTGGACGGCACCGCATCGGGCTGGCGTGGATCGGGCTCCAGCGCCGCGCGCAACGCCCGCGCCACCGCCTTGAAGCAGGTTTCGGCGATATGATGGTTGTTGGCGCCGTAATGGTTGGTCACATGCAGCGTGATGCCGGCATTCTGCGCCAGCGCCTGGAAGAACTCGCGCACCAGCTCCGTGTCGAACGTGCCGATCTTCGGCGACGAGAAGGCGACGTTCCAGACCAGGAAGGGCCGGCCGGAGACGTCGATCGCCGCCCTGGTCAGCGTCTCGTCCATGGCAAGGTCGATCGAGGCATAGCGCATGATGCCGCGCCGCTCGCCCAGCGCCTTGCTCAAGGCCTGGCCGATCGCGATGCCGGTGTCCTCGACCGTGTGGTGGTCGTCGATATGCAGGTCGCCCTTGGCCTTGATGGTCATGTCGATCAGCGAATGCCGCGACAGCTGGTCGAGCATATGGTCGAAGAAGCCGACGCCGGTCGAAATGTCGGATTTTCCCTTGCCGTCGACATCGACGGAGACCGAAATCTCGGTTTCCTTGGTCTTGCGGCTGACTTCGGCCGAACGCGTCATCGCTCTGTCCTTGTTGCCCTGTTCGGAGGCGCCGGGGCTTGAAAACGAAAGCCTTCTATCAGCATGATCCGGCGATTGCCAGTTGCCATTCCGGTCGCACTCGGCCTCGGCCGAGGGCGGTTTGCAATCGTTGGCCCTATGCATACATATGGCCGATCAAACTTACTCGTACCGCGCCAATCGCCTTTTCAAGGGATAGCGCGAATCGGAGCAGAACATGTCGAATGAACTCACCATGCACGCCACGACCATCATCAGCGTGCGCAAGGGCAACAAGGTCGTGATCGCCGGCGATGGCCAGGTCAGCCTGGGCCAGACGATCATGAAGGGCAACGCCCGCAAGGTGCGCCGCATCGGCAAGGGCGGCAGCGTCATTGCCGGCTTCGCCGGCGCCACCGCCGACGCCTTCACTTTGCTCGAGCGGCTCGAAGCCAAGCTCGAGCAATATCCCGACCAGTTGACACGCGCCTGCGTCGAGCTCGCCAAGGACTGGCGCACCGACCGCTATCTGCGTCGCCTGGAGGCCATGATGCTGGTCGCCGACAAGTCCGTCTCGCTGGCGCTGACCGGCAATGGCGACGTGCTGGAGCCCGAACATGGTGTCATGGCCATCGGCTCCGGCGGCAACTACGCGCTTGCCGCGGCCCGCGCCCTCATCGACACCGACAAGGACGCCGAGGAGATCGCCCGCAAGGCCATGCAGATCGCGTCCGATATCTGCGTCTACACCAACAACAATTTTGTTGTCGAAACGCTCGATGCCGCCTGAGGTCCATGATCGGGGAGGAGATCATGGTCGATCAGGAACATAGCTACGATTTTCGGCCGGTCACGGAAAAGGACCTGCCGTTGATCGCCCGGTGGCTGCGCGAGCCGCATGTCGCTGAATGGTGGGACGATCCGGACAAGGAGATCGCCGAGATCCGCGAGCATATCGAGTCGGTCTCGGTGGAGCCGCTGATCGTCGAACTCGACGGCAGGCCGATTGCCTATCTGCAGAGCTACGATCCGCATATGGAGGACGATCACCCCTATGCGGATCAGCCTTTCGGCACGCTTGGCATCGACCTTACGATCGGTCCGCCGGAGCTGGTCGGCATCGGCCATGGCTCGGCCATTGTGCGCCAGTTTGTCGAGGAATTGTTCGAGGAGGGCGCGCCGCGCGTCATCATCGATCCGCATCCCGACAATGGCCGCGCCATCCGCGCCTATGAGAAGGCCGGCTTCAGGCCGATCGGCCGCAGGCATTCGCAATATGGGGACGTCGTGCTGATGGCCGTCGATACGGCCGAGGACGACGAACATCTGGGGGACTGAGGCAATGACCGCATCCGGAGAGGACAAGACGCTTTCGGCCTATGAGGACAGCTGGCGCATGGGCCTGCTGCTGGTCCTCGCCTTGATCATCTTCCAGGCGGGCGCCTTGTACGGCATGGGGCATCCGCCGATCTGCACCTGCGGCTACGTCAAGCTCTGGCACGGCGTGGTCAACAGCTCGGAGAATTCCCAGCACATCGCCGACTGGTACACCTTCTCGCACATCATCCACGGCTTCCTGTTCTATGCGCTGGCCTGGGCGCTGTTCCCGCGCTCGCCGATCGGTCTGAGGCTTGCCTTCGCCGTCCTCATCGAAGGCGGCTGGGAGATCCTGGAAAACAGCCCTTTCATCATCGAGCGCTACCGCGCCGGCACCATCTCGCTCAGCTATTACGGCGATTCGATCATCAATTCGGTGTCCGACACGCTGTTCATGGCGCTGGGATTTGTGATGGCGCGAAAGCTACCTATATGGGTGATCGTGGCCCTGGCGCTCATCTTCGAGCTCGGCACGGGTTACATCATCCGGGACAATCTGACGCTCAACGTGATCATGCTGCTGCATCCGTTCGAGTCCATCAAGCAGTGGCAAAGTGGAATTTGAGTAATATGAGCACCTTTTCTCCCCGCGAAATCGTTTCGGAACTCGACCGCTTCATCATCGGCCAGAAGGACGCCAAGCGCGCTGTGGCCATCGCCTTGCGCAACCGCTGGCGCCGCCAGCAGCTGGAAGGCCAGATGCGCGAAGAGGTGATGCCGAAGAATATCCTGATGATCGGCCCGACCGGCGTCGGCAAGACCGAGATCTCGCGCCGCTTGGCCCGGCTCGCCGGCGCGCCCTTCGTCAAGGTCGAGGCGACCAAGTTCACCGAGGTCGGCTATGTCGGCCGCGATGTCGAGCAGAT
>NZ_RZTO01000251.1:0-7528 GCF_003997225.1 Mesorhizobium sp. M2C.T.Ca.TU.002.02.1.1 | reverse complement strand
ATCGCCTCAATGAACTTGGCGTGGCCGATCCCGCGGTCCAGTTGACGGATGGCGGCATACTGGTTCAGGCGCCAGCCGTCGCGGATTTGCACAGCCTGGACGCCTTGAACAAGAAACTCGACCGCCTGATCGAGGCGGTTTCCCGCCTCGCCCCACCGCCGGTGCCGCAAACCGACCTGTCGGTAGCCGACTGCTTCGTCTGGCAGGCGGAGCCCGGCTATCTGGAACCGGTTCGCAAGGTCAACCGCGTCGACATCGGCCTGATCCGCGGCGTCGACCGCGTGCGCGACATCCTGCTCGACAACACCGAGCGCTTCGCGTCCGGCTATGCGGCCAACAACGTGCTTTTGTGGGGCGCGCGCGGCATGGGCAAGTCCTCCCTGGTCAAGGCCGTGCATGCCACCGTCAACGCCTCCGACAGGCTCGACCAGCCGCTGAAGCTGATCGAGATCCACCGCGAGGACATCGACACGCTGCCCAAGCTGATGGGTCTCCTGAAGGCCGCGCCTTATAGGTTCATCCTGTTTTGCGACGACCTCTCCTTCGACCATGACGACACCTCCTACAAGTCGTTGAAGGCGGCGCTGGAAGGCGGCGTCGAGGGTCGGCCCATCAATGTCATCTTCTACGCCACGTCCAACCGGCGGCATCTCTTGCCGCGCGACATGATCGACAATGAGCGCTCGACCGCGATCAACCCTTCGGAAGCGGTCGAGGAAAAAGTCTCGCTATCCGACCGTTTCGGCCTGTGGCTCGGCTTCCACAAATGCTCGCAGGACGAATATCTCGATATGATCGACGGCTATGTCCGCTACCACGGCCTGACGATCGATCCCGAGCAGTTGCGCGCCGAGGCGCTGGAATGGGCAACGACGCGCGGCAGCCGTTCCGGACGCGTCGCCTGGCAGTTCACGCAGGACCTCGCCGGCCGGCTCGGTAAGCCGTTGAAGGACTGAGCGGCTCCCCTCGCCCGCAACTGAAAAAGCCCGCTCCTTGCGGAGCGGGCTGAAGACGGCGGGCCGGACTGGAGGTCAGGCGGCCCGCAATTGTTTTTGTTCTATTCGAGATAGCCCGACGGATCCACCGGGGCCGAGTTCTTGCGCACTTCGAAGTGCAGCTTGGGCGAGTCGGTGGTGCCGCTCATGCCGGAAAGCGCGATCTCCTGGCCGCGCTTGACCTTCTGGCCGCGCTGCACCTCGATCGAGCTTGCATGGCCGTAGACCGTGACCAGGCCGTTTTCGTGCCGCACCAGCACGGTGTTGCCGAACTCCTTGAGGCCGTCGCCGGCATAGATGACGACGCCGTTCTCGGCCGCCTTGATCGGCGTTCCTTCCGGCACCGCGATGTCGACGCCGTCCTTGCCGGAGCCGAAGCCGGAGATCACGCGGCCGCGCACCGGCCAGCGCATCTTGCCGATGCCGGTCGCGTCGGGGGCCACCGCATCGTCGTCCTCGGCTTGCTGGATGACCTTGGCGTCCTTCTTCGGCGGCGTGTAGGAGGCGAGCGTCTGCGACGGCGTGGTCTTCGCCGGCGGCTGCGTCGTCGCGGTCGTCACAGGATCGACGGCAGGCTTGGCTGCGGCTGGCTTGGCGGCCGCCACGACGGTACCGCCGGCCGGGACCTTGAGCGTCTGGCCGATCTTGAGCAAGCCGTCCTGCATGCCGTTGGCCTGCTTCAGCGCCACCACGCTGACGCCGGTCTTCCTGGCGATCGAGGACAGCGAGTCGCCTGACTGCACCGTGTAGGAGCCGCCGGCGCCGGCCGGCTTGGCCTCGGCCATCTGCGGCGCGGGCTTCGGGTTCTTGGAACCTGCGGCCGCGGCCGACGTATCGACCTGAGCGGCGGATTTGCCGTCCTTGACCTTGGGCTGCTGCGGCAGCACGGCGACCTTCTCCGGAGCGGGCTGCTTCGGCGTGTTCGTCGGCTTGCCTTCGGCGACCTTCGGCTCCGCCTTGCTCGAATAGGCATAGGCGGGGATGACGATCTTCTGGCCGCTACGGATGCCCTTCTTCGGGTCGATCCCGTTGACCTTGGCGATGGCGTCGGCCGGCACATGGTAGTGCGCCGCCAAGCCCGAAAGCGTCTCACCGTCCCGCACCACGATTTCGGTCGCGTGCGGCGCGGCGCTCGCATTGCGAACCGCATCGGGCTCGGCGGTCTTGAACGGCTTGGCCTGGGCGACCGTGCCGGTGGCCGTCCTGTCGAGATGCGGCGCGGGAGCAAGCGCCGGAGCCGGCGCGAGGGCAGGAGCGGAAGCCGTACGCATCGGCTTTGCGGGTGCCGGCGCCGACGGAGGCGGCAGCTGCTGCGCCGTGACCGGCTCGAGGCTCGATCGGCTCACCGACTGGGTGTGCGTGCCGTCGACCGGAGCAGGCGCGACCGTGTCGCCCGGATAGGGCTGGTCGACATTCTGCTTGTTGATGATGGCGCGCTGATTGTTGGTGGATGATGTGAAGACATCATCGACACCGTTGAAGCGCATCGACTGGGAACTGCACCCGGCCGCCGCGCCGGCAATCATCAGGACAGCGCAACCGCGCGCCAGATTGCGTCTGTTTGCCTTCAAGTGATTGAATTGCATCGCACTAACCCGCACAGACCCGGTACAAACTGGCCATGATTAAAGCGCGTTAATGTTACTGGGGGGTTAACCCATTAGAATCCGACGAAAATTTTCTTAAAACATTGGCGGAAATTTTGGCGGCGCCAAAATCCGGACGACGGCGACGCGGACATGCCGGTTTTCCGGCGGGTCTGAAGCTGGTTTTCGGGATCGCCGACTTGGTGTCATTGCCGGGTCGAGAACAACTTCAATCCCCGAGCATCGAAGCGGTCGTCCCAGGCAACGCAATCTTCTGTCCAAGTATAGCTTGGATTCAAATATTCCGGACTGTTGCCGCAAGGTCACGGGATTTCCGGATCGAGTTCCGGTAGCGTCGGGGCACCTTGGGAGGGTCCTTCAATGAAACGTTTTCTCGTCGCCGCGGCGTTTGCCGCTGCCTTGGGCGCCGTCGCGCCTGCGTCCGCCGCCGATCTCATCGAAACGCCCGTCGCCGCGAGCTACGACTGGAGCGGTTTCTACATCGGCGCCAATGGCGGCTGGGGCTCGAGCCGCTCCTGCTGGGACGCCCGGTTCGCCGGCCTGTCTTTCAGCCAAGGCTGTCACAACGCCACCGGCGGGACAGTCGGCGCACAGCTCGGCTATCGCTGGCAGCGCAACGACTGGGCGTTCGGGCTGGAAGCGCAAGGCAACTGGGCCGATCTCAAGGGCTCCAATGTCAGCGAATTCATTCCGCCTTTTATAGATCGTTCCCGTGTCGACTGGTTTGGATTGCTGACGGCCCAGCTCGGATACAGCGTCGATAACGCACTCTTTTACGTCAAGGGCGGCGCGGCCGTGACGCACGACCGTTTTGAGGTCCTCTTTCCTCCGGATATCCCTGCTGGCAAGACCGGCGATCAGACCCGGTGGGGCGGCGCGCTGGGCGCGGGCCTTGAATACGGCTTTGCGCCGAATTGGTCACTCGCGATCGAATACGATCACCTGTTCATGCCCGACAAGACCACTGCTTTCGCGACCGTCGGGCTGCCCTTCCCGTTCGGCACGGATCGCATCAGCCAGGACGTCGACCTGGTCGGCCTGCGGCTGAACTTCCACTGGAATGGCTGACAGCGGCTAGATCACCGTCGCGACGCTGCGCAGGATCGGCTGCAGCCTGACCATGCCGATGTCCTCGCGCTCGAAGCGGCTGCCGACCTTGGTGAGCTTGGCCAGCACCTGCTCGCCCTCCTCCGGGCCGATCGGCGCGATGACGACGCCGCCGCTCGACAGTTGGTCGAGCAGGAAGCGCGGCAGGCTGTCGAAGGCCGCCCAGGCGACGATGCGGTCGAACGGCCCTTCATTGGGCAGGCCATTCGAGCCGTCGGCCTGGCGGACGATGACGTTGCTGATGGCCAGCGCCTCGAAGCGCTGCTTTGCCTGCTCGGTCAGGGTCTTGTATCGGTCGATAGTGATGACGCGCGCGGCAAGCCTCGACATGACCGCTGCCGTGTAGCCCGAGCCGGTGCCGATCTCGAGCACGCGGTTGCCCGGCTCGATATGAAGGGCCGCGATCACGGCGGCCTGCAGATCGGCGCCCTCGATCGCCTCGCCGCATTCGATCGGCAGCATGCCATCCGACCAGGCGAGCGCATGGAACTGGGCCGACAGGAAACCGCGCCGCGGCGTCGCCTCGAAAGCGGCGACCAGCGGCTTCGGCGCCGTGCCCCTGCCCCGCAGCCTGAGCAGGAAAGCGGCGAAACCTTCGCGGTCGTCGATGCCCGTGTTCATGCCAAAACCTTATCTATGACAGCGCCTTGGTCAGTTGGTCGCGGAGTTCATGGGCGGTGAGGTCGAGCTGCAGCGGCGTCACCGACACCAGCCGGTTGCGCATCGCGTAAAGGTCCGTGCCCTTCTTGCCCTCGACCGGCTCGCGGCCGAAGCGCAGCCAGTAATAGGGCAGGCCGCGCCCGTCGCGTCGCTCGTCGACCCAGAGGCTATGCACCAGCTTGCCTTGCGAGGTGACGACGGTGCCCTCGACCTCGTCGGGCGCGCAGTTCGGAAAATTGACGTTGAGCAGCACCCCGTCCGGCAGCGGCGTTTCCACAAGTCTCTTGAGCAGCGCCGGCGCCAGCGCCTCGGTCGTCTCGTAAGGAACCACGCGGTCCTCGCCGATATAGGAATAGGCCTGGCTGACCGCGATCGAGCGCACGCCGAGCAACGCGCCTTCCATGGCGCCCGCGACGGTGCCGGAATAGGTGACGTCGTCGGCGATGTTGGCGCCGGAATTGACGCCGGACAGGATCAGGTCCGGCGGTCCGGGCAGGATCTTCTTCGTGCCCATGATGACGCAGTCGGTCGGCGTGCCGCGCACGGCATAATGCTTCTCGCCGATCTTGCGCAGCCTGAGCGGCTCCGAGATCGACAGCGAATGCGCATAGCCGGACTGGTCCTGCTCCGGCGCCACCACCCAGACATCGTCCGACAGCGTGCGGGCGATGCGTTCGAGCGACGCCAGCCCTTCGGCATGGATGCCGTCGTCATTGGTCAGGAGAATGCGCATCAAGTCACTTCGCTTCGATCTTGGCGAGACCACCCATGTAAGGCCGCAGCACTTCAGGAATGGTTACGCTGCCGTCCTCATTCTGGAAGTTTTCGATGACGGCAATAAGAGCGCGGCCGACCGCGGTGCCCGAGCCGTTCAACGTATGAACGAAACGGTTGCCCTTGCCGTCCTTGTCCTTGTAGCGGGCATCCATGCGCCTGGCCTGGAAATCGCCGCAGACCGAGCAGGACGAGATTTCGCGATAGGCGTTCTGTCCCGGCAGCCAGACTTCGATGTCGTAGGTCTTGCGCGCGCCGAACCCCATGTCGCCGGTGCAGAGCGTAACCGTGCGGAACGGCAGGCCGAGCCGCTTCAGCACCTCCTCGGCGCATTGCGTCATGCGCTCATGCTCGGCGACCGAGCTTTCCTGGTCGGTGATCGAGACCAGCTCGACCTTATAGAACTGGTGCTGGCGCAGCATGCCGCGCGTGTCGCGGCCGGCCGAGCCCGCTTCCGAGCGGAAGCATGGCGTCAACGCCGTGTAGCGCAGCGGCAGCTTTTCGTGCGCGGTGATCTCCTCGCGCACGAGGTTGGTGAGCGGCACTTCGGCGGTCGGGATTAACCACTTCTGAGGTGCACCCTTGCCTCGCAGAAGATCAAGTTGACCTTCCAGTTCCTCTACTCGCGTTCGCTTGGCCACGACTAAATCCAAGAGGCCTTTGCCAAGCTCGGTTTCTATCTTTTCTTTGATTGATAGCCCAGTCTCCGACGTCAACCCTGGTGTTTGAAAGAGTGACTCTGAAAATTTGGAAAGCCGGTCGGTCATATCCATGTAGGCGCCAAGTGCACTCGCCTCGCTTAGAGCTTCAAATCGAAATTCGTGCCACTCGGAATGGATTGAAAACAGATCCTCTTCAAACTTTGGCAACTGGCCAGTTCCGTACATCGTCGCAGAGTTCACCAACAGCGGCGGCTGGACTTCCTCATAACCGTGCTCGGTCGTGTGCAGGTCGAGCATGAACTGGCCGAGCGCGCGCTCCATGCGCGCCAGCTGGCTCTTCAGCACGGTGAAGCGCGCGCCGGACAGTTTGGCCGCGCGCTCGAAATCCATCATGCCGAGCGCTTCGCCGATCTCGAAATGCTCCTTCACCCAGTTCGGCCGCGTCGGCACGTCGCCGACGATGCGCTTGACGACATTGTCGTGCTCGTCCTTGCCGACAGGCACGTCCTCCAGCGGCACATTAGGCAGCACCGCGAGCGCGTCGTTCAGCGCCTTGTCGAGCTCACGCTCCCGCGCCTCGCCGTTCTGGATGAACGCCTTGATGTCGCTGACTTCGCCCTTGAGCTTTTCGGCAAGTGCCGAATCGCCTGAACGCATGGCGTTGCCGATCTCCTTCGAGGCGGCATTGCGGCGCTCCTGCTTGACCTGCAATTCGCTCAGATGCGAACGCCGCGCCTCGTCTTTCGCGATCAGATCGTCGACCGTGGACTGCGCCTCGCCCGCCGACCACGAGCGCTTCACCAGCGCCTCGACAAGGGCCTTCGGGTTGTCGCGAATCCATTTGATGTCAAGCATGGTCGATCCTCAAAAGTCATGCATGTCGCCCAGAAGTGTGCCGCGGTTCTGGGACAACGACATGCATCAAAGCTAAGACTTGAAGCGCGCCGCTTGAATCCGTTTCAGCGCGACGCGCTTCAAGGACCGAGGGGGTAAACCGCATCCGCCATCGATGCAAGACGGCGGCTAAGCCGAGCGCCTCGATTTTCCCGACTTGGGCGATCCTGCCTAGGTGGACGAGGCGTCCGGCGTGTTGCTCGAAACCGAACTGCCCGCTTCCGCCTGCTCGCGCGCCAGGCGGTCGCGTGCCTGGCTGCGCTCGATCATGCGCGAGGACCAGATGGCGACTTCGTAGAGGATGATGGTCGGGATGGCGAGACCGCACTGGCTCATCGGATCCGGCGGCGTCAGCACCGCGGCGACGACGAAGGAAAGCACGATCGCCCATTTGCGCTTCTCGGCCAGCGCCTGCGACGACAACAGGCCGACGCGCGTCAAAAGACTGGTCACCACCGGCAGTTGGAACACCAGGCCGAAGGAGAAGATCAGCGTCATGATCAGGCTGAGATACTCCGACACCTTCGGCAGCAGCGAAATCTGCACCTGGTCGTTGGTGCCGACCTGCTGCATGGCCAGGAAGAACCACATCACCATCGGGGTGAAGAAGAAATAGACCAGCGAGGCGCCCAACAGGAACAGGATGGGCGAAGCGATCAGGAACGGCAGGAAGGCGCTGCGTTCGTTCTTGTAGAGGCCGGGCGCGATGAACTTGTAGATCTGCGTGGCGATCAGCGGGAAGGCGATCACCATGCCGCCGAACATGGCAAGCTTCACTTGGGTGAAGAAGAACTCCTGCGGCGCCGTGTAGATCAGCTCGACCTTGTGC
>NZ_RZTO01000250.1:0-7533 GCF_003997225.1 Mesorhizobium sp. M2C.T.Ca.TU.002.02.1.1 | reverse complement strand
GATCATATCTCATAGGCGATCCCGCAGGGGATCGTCCGCACAGGCGATCCTCGCGGAGGGTCGCCCTTTCAGCCTCAGCGATAGATGATCGGGCAGCCGCGCTCGTTGGCGAACACCACCACCACGCGGTCGCCATACTGGCGGCCGGCAACCTTCACGGTACGGCGGCTGATGTCGACGATGCGGGCGCGATGCAGACCCATGCGCTCGGCCTTGTCGAGGGCGCGTTCCGGCGAGCAGCCGCGCCAGTCACGGTCGCGGTCGCGGCGCCAGTCGCGGCGATAACCGTTGTCATCGCCGGCGTAGATGCCGAAACGCGGGTCGTGCCTGTCCCCGAAACCGAGATAGAGGCTGTCCGCATGCGCCGGAATGGCGGCGAAAGCACCAAGTCCGACAAGGGCCGAAAGGGCTGCCGTCCTGATCGTGTTGAACATCGTCTTCTCTCCTTGTTGTGGGCTGTCGCCCGTAGAACCGATGATTGGAAAATGCCTTTTTGCGTCTGAATTTTCCGCGAACCGGCCATTCATGTCCGGTTCATGTAAGCGCGAACCCGTCAGGGTTCGTCGCCCTTGGTGCCAAACGCGGACCTGATAGGTCCGCCCTCAAGCGCGAACCTGCCAGGGTTCGCCGCTCGTGGTGCCTGAACGTGAATCCCCCCATCATGGTTCGTCCTTAAACACGGGACCCTTCAGCGTTTGTCATCAATATGCGTTGCGAGCCGGTTACGGTTCGTCATCAAGGCGCGAGCCCGTCAGGGTTCGTCGTCCAGTATATAATCAAAGTAGTCGTCTGGCTCGGCCAGATCGGTTTCCTTGGCCTTCACGCGGCCCTGGATCGAAATGCCGGCTTCGTGCACGGTCGCAGCGCTTCCCGAAACGAGCCTGTGCCACCAGTAGAGATCATGGCCCTCGGCGATGAGCCGGTAGGCGCAGGTTTTTGGCAGCCAGGTGATGGTGCGCACATTCTGCGGCGTCAGGCCGACGCAATCAGGCACCCGCGCCAGGCGATTGGCATAGTCGGAGCAACGGCAGTTCTGCGCATCGAACAGCCTGCAGCCGACGCTTGTCCAGAAGATCTCGCCTGTATGCTCGTCCTCGAGCTTCGACAGGCAGCATTTGCCGCAACCATCGCATAGCGATTCCCATTCGGCCGGGGTCATCGCCTCAAGCGTCTTCGTTTTCCAGAATGGCGCGGTCATTTTGCTGGATTTGGCCCTCCGCGGCCTTTCGGTCAAGCGCCGGGGTGACGAGCGACCCAGTATCAACATTAGAAAAACACGAAATTGCCTTCAAAAGGCCGGCCAGGCATCCTTGGTTGGCGCCAATGCCTGGCGGAACCAATTGCGGTTGACGAAAGTTTGGGCAGGGATGGGACCCCACTAGGAGAAAATTGATATGAAACGCCAACCACGGATTCTGGCGGGCACGGCAATCGGCCTGCTTATGGCGTCCGCGCCGTTGGGCGCGTACCCGCTGCAGGGGGGTGTCGCTTCCGGCAGCCTGCACGGCGCGCCGCTCGTGCTGGCCCAGGCCGCTTGCGCCGAAGGCCAGTCGGCCGAGGAATGCGCACAGGGCGGAGCCGAGCAGCCGCGCAAAAGGAAGCGCGAACAGCAGCAGCAAAGCGAGTCGGCGCCGGCTACCGAACAAGCGGCACCTGCCGAGTCCGAGCAGAAGCCGCGCCGGAAGCGGCAAGAGCAGCAGCAGATGGACAATGGCCAATCCGGGGAAGCTGCCCCGGCCGAGCAGCAATTCAAGCCGCGCAAGAAACGCGACCAGTTGCAGCAGACCGAGGCCGCGCCCGCCGACCAGGGTGGCCAGCCCGCGACCGACGAGCAGCAGCCGCGCAAGAAGAAGCGCAACCAGCAGAAAGAAGCCGCGCCGGCCGAACAGCCTGCTGAGCAGGCCGCGCCGGCCGCAACAGACCAGCTACAGGGCGACCAGCAAGGCAACCAGGGCCGCAAGAAGCGCAAACGCGATCAGCAGCAGGGCGAACCCGCCGGTCAGGCCGGCGAGCAGGTCGCCCCGGCTGAACAGACCGCTCCCGCCAATGACAACCAGCAAGGCGGCAATCAGCTCAGGAAGAAGCACAAGCAGAACCAGCAGGGCGAGACCGCCCCTGCCGAGCAGACGCAGACCAACGAGCCGGCCAAAAAGCCGGCGCCGGCAGGTGAACCTGTGCCGCAGGCCGAACCGCTGCAGAATGGCGAGCAGCCGGTCCAGGGCGAACAGGCCCAGGACAAGAAGAAGCGCGGCAAGAAACCGGCTGCCGAACAGCCGGCAAACGGTGAGCAGCCCGCGACCGGCGAGCAAACCAAGACCGGCCAGCCCGCCACCGGCGAGCAGCAGCCGGTCACCGGCAATCAGCCAGCGAACAACAACGAACCGGCCAACGGCGGCAATGCCGCACAGGGCGAAACCGCCAACCCGAACGAGGCGCCGGTTCTGGACAGCCAGAAGGATGCCTTCCGCAAGCGTCGCGGCGGCCAGAACGGCGGTGCCCAGACCGGTGGCGCCCAGACCGGTGGCGCTCAAACCGAAAATGGCCAGGCCGGCAATGGCCGCAACGCCAATCAGGCCGGACAGCAGGGTGGCCAACAGGCGCAGCAGCCTGCCCCGGTCGATCAGGGCCCGCCACCCACCGACGACAAGACGGCGCAGCAGGCGATCCAGCCTGAAAAGATCGCTCCCGTCACCGAGGAAAAGGGCAAGCGCGTCGACCTGACGCCGCAGGACGTTGTCCGCGAACGCCGGCGGCCGCAGGGTGCTGATGTGGTCAAGCAGCTCGGAGACCGCGTGATCCTCCAGTTCAACAACCAGACATTCGTGGAGAGCAATGAGGCACCTCGCATCACGCGTGGCGCCAGAGACGTCTACTACGAGGATCTTTCGGGCGGCCGAACCCGCGAAATCGTGGAGCGCGACAACGGCGTCAGGATCGTCACCATCCGCAACCGCAATGGCGATGTCGTCAGGCGTTCGCGCATTACGCCGGACGGGCGCGAATATGTGCTGAGCTATGTCGACGAGCGTTATTACAACGATGTCGACGAGTGGCGCGATCCCGGCGACGACCTGCCGCCGATGCGGCTCGACATGCCCCGCCGGGACTACATTCTCGATTCCGAGGATGTCGAAAGCGACGACGACTACTACACCTTCCTCGAGCAGCCGCCGGTGGAGAGGGTGCAGCGTCTCTACTCGATCGACGAGGTGAAGCGGTCGGCCCGCGTGCGCGATATCGCCCGGCGCATCGATCTCGACACGCTGAACTTCGACTTCGGCTCGGCCACGATCTCCGACGCCGAGGTGCAGAAGCTCGATGGCGTCGCCAGCGCCATGGAAAAACTGCTCAAGAAGAACCCGGCCGAGACCTTCCTGATCGAAGGCCACACCGACGCCGTCGGCACGCCGGATGCGAACCTCGCTCTGTCGGACCGCCGTGCCGAGGCGGTCGCCGAGGCGCTGACCAACGCCTTCGGCATCCCGGCCGAGAACCTCACCACGCAGGGCTATGGCGAGGAGTATCTCAAGGTGAACACGCCCGGGCCGAACCGCGAGAACCGGCGCGTCGCCATCCGCCGTATCACCTCGTTGGTGGCGCCGGTGGCGAGCAACAGCGACCAGCAATGAGCGTTGGATTTCAAGATCCTGATCGGATTTCTGGAATCAGCGCTTGAGGTGAAGGCCCGTCCGCGCCGGACGGGCCTTTTCCTTTCCCGGCTCAAGAAGATTTGTCCTATCGACTGGAGCTAACTCATTGAATTGCCGCATTGCGACACCCAGATCCCTACAGGGCGTTCCCTGCCCTGTCCCGACTCCAGCGGGACATACTGAGCCCCGCCGGGTCCCCTCCCCGGCGGGGTTTTTTGTCTTGAAAACCGGGCCTGTCTGGCCGAAATAACCTCTATCGCAACTCGACCGGAACCCTTCATGAAGCGTCTCGAACTCGCCATCGAATCCGTCATCCTCGCCTCGCGCTGGCTGCTGGTCGCCTTCTATCTCGGGCTCGGCGTGGCGCTCGCGACATATGCCTTGTCCTTCGGCAAGAAGCTTTACGAGTTTGTGATCAGCGCCTTCACGCTCGGCGACACCGACACCATCCTGAAGATGCTCGGCCTGATCGACGCCGCGCTGGTCGCCTCGCTGGTGGTGATGGTGATCATCTCGGGCTACGAGAATTTCGTCAGCCGCTTCGACGAGCAGGACGGCGAGGTCCACTGGCTGGGCACGATCGATGTCGGCTCGCTGAAGGTCAAGGTCGCCTCGACCATCGTAGCGATCTCCTCGATCCACCTGCTGCAGGTCTTCCTCAACCACGCTTCCTACACGGCGGAGCAGCTGATGTGGCTGACCATCATGCATCTGGCTTTTGTCTTTTCGGCGCTGATGCTGGCCTATATCGACCGGGTGATGGCGCTGGCGAAAGGCAAGAAGGCCGAGGCGCCAGCGGAATAGACCGCCGAAGCCCGTCAGTAGATTCTTTTGACCTTGGTCTGCGAGTTCGCAAACACCTCGTCTGGAACGAAGAAGTCTCCCGCGAGCTGATCGGCTGCGCCCGGTGCGTAGATCGAGAAATCCGTGACGCCTTCGGCGCGCAGCACCTCCTCGTCGATGTAGAAGTTGCCGGTCGCCTCGCGCGACGGTCGCAGGAAGATCGCATGCGCGGCATCGGCCATGATGTCGGGCGAGCGGCTCATCGCCGCCACCGTCGCGCCGCCCAGAAGGTTGCGCACCGCCGCCGTGTCGATGGTCGAGATCGGCCACAGCGAGTTCACCGCGATGCCCTCCTTGGCGAACTCGGCGCTCATGCCGAGCGTACACATCGACATGCCGAACTTCGCCATCGTGTAGGCGACGTGGTTCTTGAACCACTTGGCCTTCATGTCGAGCGGCGGCGCCAGATTCAGGATGTGAGGGTTCTGGGCCAACTTCAGGTGCGGAATGCACATTTTGGAAACCAGGAAGGTGCCGCGCGTGTTGATCTGGTGCATCAGGTCGTAGCGCTTCATGTCGGTCTCCAGCGTGCCGGTGAGCTGGATGGCGCTGGCATTGTTGACGCAGATGTCGATGCCGCCGAACCGCTCGACGGTTTTCGCCACCGCATCGGCGACCTGCGCCTCGTCGCGGATGTCGCAGAGCACCGGCAGCGCCTTGCCGCCGGCCTGCTCGATCTCCTCGGCCGCCGTGTAGATCGTGCCCGGCAGCTTCGGATGCGGCTCGGCGGTCTTGGCCGCGATCGTCACATTGGCGCCGTCGCGCGCCGCCCTGAGCGCGATCGCCAGCCCGATGCCGCGCGACCCGCCCGAGATGAACAGCGTCTTTCCGTTGAGCGACATCCTTCGCCTCCCTCTTCGATCTGGAGGCAACTTGCGCGGCGCACAGCCATGGCGCAAGACCCAAGGAGCCAATCGGAGATTACGCTGCGTCGTGCGGCAGAGAGCTAGACCAGCACCAGCCCCTGCCGCATCGCGATCGCGATCGCGTCCGTCCGGTTGGCGGCGCCGAGCTTGATCAGGATGGCGGCGACGTGGAACTTCGCCGTGTGCACCGAAATGTTGAGCCGCCGGGCGATCACCTTGTTCGGCGCGCCTTCGGCCAGCAGCGACAGCACTTCCGCCTCGCGCGGCGACAGGGCCGGGCGGGCCTGGTTGTCGTCAGGCGTCTCTTCCCTGGCAAGCTCGTCATCGTGGAAATCGCCATGCGCGATCTCCAACGGCGGCGCCTTGCCGACGCGGTAGCCTGACGCCGCCAGTCGCGCCGCGGCGGCGATCAGCAGGCCATCGGCGAAGGCAGGCAGCACGGCCAGCACATTGTCGGCCATCCGCTCGCTGCCCGCACGCCGCGAAAGCAGGACGATGGGCGTGGCCGAACTGACGACCCGGCTTTCCAGGCCGGCCTCATCGGCGATGGCGACATCCGCCATCTGGCCGACGCCGCTTCCAGCCAAGGCCGGCGCCAGATCGTCGCTCGCGGCCAGCACATCGGCAAGCTGCTCGGCGCGCCCAGCGTCGCCGAGCGCGATCAACACCGTCAGCCGGTGAGTTGCCGGCTCCGGTCTCGCAATCGTCTGCGCCGCGCTGCTTACCATCGATCCTCTCAGCTCAGCGGCTTCTCGCCAATGGTGATCGAAACGTCGCGCTCGGCACCGCCGCTCGAAACGCCGAGCGTCACGGTGGTACCGGCGCTGTCCGGCCCGAGCTTGCGGATCAGCTCGCGCGGTCCGTGCACGGCCTCGCCGTTCCAGGCGACGACGATGTCGCCGACATGCAGGCCGGCGGCCTTGGCCGGACCGTTGTCGTCGAGGCTCATCACCATGGCGCCTTTGGTGTCGCCATTGCGGATCGGGTGCAGCCCGGCGCCGAGATAGCCGCGCGCGACATGACCCTTTTCGCGCAGCGTCGCCACCGCCCGCTCGATCGTTTCGTAAGGCATGACCAGCGCCCGCCGGCGCGGCCCGAACAACAGCATGCCGATCAGCCCGCCCTTGGCGTCGAGCACCGGCCCGCCCTCGAAGCGGCCGCCGGTGTTGATGGCGAGATTGATGCGCCGGTCGATCGTGCCGCCACGCATCGAGCGCCAGGCCGGCCCGACCTCGCCGACCGTGCCGAACACGGCGAGCGCGGCGCCATCGCTGTTGCCGGCAGCGATCGCCAGATTGCCGGGCCGCACGGCGCCGGCCTGGGCGAGTTGCGGCAAACCGGCAGCGGCGGAAGCCGGCTTCAGCAGGGCAACGCCCGTCGACGGGTCGCGGCCGACAAGCTCCGCCTTCATGCTTTCGCCGGAGGCCAGCGTCAGTTCGATCTCTTCGCCGGCTTCGACCACCTCCTCGGCGGTGACGAAGTAGCCATCGCGCCAGTGGAAGGCGCTCGCGGTGCGGTGATGGTGCGTGACGAAGCTCGCCAGCGCGGGGGCGGCGGTGGCCGCGACATCGGCGATGGCGTCGGAAAAGGCACTGAGATTGAAGTCGCTCATAAGACTGTCTCCTGGGTTCTGTGACCCAGATATCGCTCCGGAACGCCGCCGGGGATACTCGCCTGACGGCTAGTCGCCGGCCGGACTGGCCATGTGGTCAGGTCGCGGCAATCGCGACCGCTCCGCACATATAGTCATCATTGTACGAGGGAACACGCCCATGGCTTTCGCAGCCGAAAAACTTCCATCCGATGACACTTTGCTCGACGCATACTCGGCATCCGTTGCCGATGCTGTCGACCGTATCGGCCCGGCCGTGTGCCGCATCGAGCGCATCGGCGCCGGCGGTCACGGTTCGGGCTTCGTGATCGCGCAGGACGGGTTGGTCGTCACCAATTTCCATGTCGTCGGCGATGCCCGCGCCGTGCGCGTGACCATGCCGGACGGCGCCTCGCGCGAAGGCCATGTGCTTGGCCGCGATCCCGATACCGACATCGCGCTGGTGCGCGCCGACGGCAGTTTCGCCGATGTCGCGCCGCTCGGCGATTCCAAGCGCCTGCGCCGCGGCCAGATCGCGATCGCCATCGGCAATCCGCTCGGTTTCGAATGGACCGTCACCGCC